>WYBB01000150.1 GCA_011526585.1 Deltaproteobacteria bacterium | reverse complement strand
ATGTCCCGCATCTCCCGCGGGCTGTAGCTCCGTACCGACTTCATGAGCCGTACCCTGAACCACGCCCGCCTCAGGGCGGACATCTACAAGTGTTCTTACCGCGGACATCTACCGTGCTACCTACACGCGCTCTAGCCAGGGCTTGTCGCTCGGCGCCGTCTGGGGCACCTTCGGATCGAAGACCGGAAGATCCATGGCCGACACCCAAGCTCCCGCGATCTCGATCGGACACGGCCTGCGCCGCGCCATCGACGAGCTGCGCGCCGCGATCGGCCAGCCCCACGCCGCAATCGCCGTCATCGCCCCGATGCACGCCAGCGCCGAGCTCGCCCGCCAGGCCCTGGCCGAGACCGGCGGCTTCATCCGCATCGAGCTCGAGACCCCCGGCGCGCTCATCGCGCGCATCGGCAGACTCGGCCACCCCGGCGCCTTCGACCCCACGCTCCGACCCGAGCCCCCCGGCTGGCTCGAGGCCACCCTCGCCGCGATCGTGCCCATGCTCGCCGCCCGCGGCGCGCTCGCCCCCTACGCCGCGACGCTCTGCCGCCCGGTCTGGATCCCGAGCCTCGCCGAGGCGCTGTCCGAGCTCGAGCACGCCGAGATCGCCCCCGCCACCCTCGACGCCCTCTCCGACGACCCCGACCTCGCCGCGCACGCCCGCGTGCTCGCCACCCTCCTGCGCGAGGTCCACGCCGCCCGCGCCGCCGAGCACCTGCTCGACCCGCGCGCCGCCACCGCCCGCGCCCGCGCCCTCATCGCCACCGACACCCTGCCCGCCTCCGCCCGATTCGACGGCTACGTCGTCCTCGGCGACGGCACCTTGCCGCGCGACCTCTTCCTCGCTCTCTCCTCGCTCTTGGCGCGCCGCCCCACCCGCCGCCTCGCGCTCCACCCGCTCGAGCACCTGGCCCCCGCGCCCTTCGGCTTGCGGCTCGCCGCCGGCGACGCCCCGACGATCGCCGTCGCCCCCCATGCCCGCGGCGCGCTCGGCCACGTGCAGGCCCAGCTCTATCGGGCCCCGCCCCCGGCGACCGCCCCCGACGACTCGCTCACCCTCGCCGCCACCCCCGACGAGGTCCGCGAGATTGGCGAGGCCATCCGCGTCGTACAGCGCCACCTCCAGGCGGGCACCCCCCTGTCGCGCATCGCCATCGCGCTGCCCGACAACGCCACCGCGCACGTGCTCGAGGACGCGCTCGCGCGCGCGCAGATCCCCGCGACCTGGCTCGTCGGCCCGCCGCTGTCGCGCTCGACTCCCGCGCGCTTCCTGGCGCTGGCGCTCGCGCTCGCCGCCGACGCGCCGACGGTGCAGACCTGGTACGAGCTCGTGCGCCACCCGGGCGTCATCCCGGCGATGCGCGCACATGGCAACGCGATCCACGGCATCGCACGCTGGCGCCACCTGCTCTCGACCTGCGGCGCGACGAGCGGTACCGCGCGGATCGTGCACGCGCTCACCGTGCACCCCGAGGTCACCGCCGCGCCCGACGATCTGCCGCTCCTCGCCGCGCGCGATTCGCTGATCGCCACCCTCACCGCCTTCGAGTCCGAGCTCGACCGCCTGCCCGTCACCGCCCGCCTGGCCGAGCACGCGCGCGCGCTCGCCTCGCTCCTCGAGCGCCATCAGCCGCCGTCACCCGTGCGCGCACAGCTCCTGCGCTTCCTCCGGACCTGGGGCACCGGCGAGGTCGGCCCGCCGCTCACCCGCGCCCAACTCGGCCACCTCCTGTCCGCCGCGCTCGAGTCGACCCAGGTCCTGCGCGGCGCGCTCACCGATCGCGCCATCCGCGTCGTGCCCCCGATGGCGCTCGTCGGCGCCGAGCTCGATCTCGTCTGCGTGCTCGGCCTGACCGAAGGCCGCTTCCCCGCCCCGGCCCGCGAGCACCCGCTCCTGCCCGATCGCCTCGTCGCCGCGCTCGTCGGCCCCGGCGGCGAGGCCCGCCTGCTGGCCGCCACCGAGCGCGCCGACCTCGAGCGTCGCCGCTTCGCCGCCGCCCTCGGCGCCGCGACCAGGTGCGCCTGGCTCTCGACCCCGCAGAGCGATCTCCTCGAGGCGCGCCCCGGCGTGCCGAGCTCGCTCCTGCTCGAGGTCGCCAGCGCCCGCGCCGGCCACCGCGTCAGCTATCGCGAGCTCGCCGACACGCTCGTGGTGACCGGCGCACGCGACGTCTTCGCGCCCGAGGATCCCGCACACGCCGTCAGCGCGGCGGAGCACCTCCTCGCCCGCCTCGGTCGCGATCCCCAGGCGGGCCTCGACGCCCTCGCGGCCCACCCCTGGGCGCGCCGCCTGCTTCGCCTCTATCGCGCGATCGACCGCTTCCACCACCCGCGCGCCGACGCGCCGCCGGTCCTCGACGCCTGGTCCGGGCTCCTCGACCCCACGCTCCCGCACCCGGCGCACCCCGACGCACCCGACGTCCTGCCGCACCTGCTCGCGCAAGCCCTCGTCCAGCCCACCGACTACCTCTTCCGGCGCGTGATCGGCGCCTACCGCCCGAGCTGGCTCGGCGGCAAGAACGCGCCGACCGACACGTGGGTGCTCGCGCGCTGGGCGAAGAAGGCCATCGATCTCACCCTCGCCGACCCCGAGCGCGCCCGGACCGATCTCGACGGCGCGTTCGCTTCGGCGCTGGACGCCGTCATCGCGCAGGAGCTCCGGCACCGCCCGGGTGAAGCCGCCGAAGGCGCCATCGCCAAGGCGCTCATCACCGCCGACTGGGCGCGGGTCCGGGCCGACGTCGGGCGCCTCGTCGCCGCGCGGCAGGTCCCGCTCGACGGCTTGCCGATCGCCGACGACCTGCCCTGGCGGCTCAGCGGATCGAGCGCGCACATCCACGCGCACACGGTCGAGGCGTGGACCGAAGAGAAGCAGGCGGCCAAGAAGAACCCGCACAAGCTCGCCGCGCTCGAGCTGCAGGCGCTGGCGCTCACGCACGCCGGCACGTCGATCTCCCACGCGATCCTGCGCGACGTGAAGGGCCACCAGAGCACGCGCAAGGACTGGGCCCAGGCGCTCCCTGGCGAGGCCCGCGCCGCGCTGGTCCGGATCCGCGAGGCCCGCTGGCCGGTCGCCGGTACTCACTTTCGCCTCCACCGCGAGCCACTCGAGGACGACGACCGATGAGCGCTCCGGCCGACCACGACGCACGCACCCGCGCGATCCACGAGACGCAGCGCTCGGTCGCGATCTCGGCCGGCGCCGGCTCGGGCAAGACCTCCGTGCTCGTCGACCGCGTCGTCAACGTGCTCGTCGAGGGCACCCCGCCCGAGCGCGTCGCGGTGATCACCTTCACCGTCAAGGCCGCGGGCGAGCTCATCGCGCGCGTGCGCGACGCGCTCGAGGACGCTCATGCCCAGGCCGACGGCCCACGCCGCGCGACCCTCGGCCGCGTGCTGGCCGGGCTGCCGCGGCTCACGCTCTCGACGATCCACGCCTTCTGCGGCGAGCTCCTGCGCGGCGAAGCGCTTGCCGCCGGCTGGGCTCCGGGCACCGAGGTGCTGGGCGAGATCTACGCGCCGTCCGCCGTCGAGGCGGGCTTCGCCGCTTGGCGCGCCGACTTCATGCGCCGCCAGCCCGAGCTCTGGGTGCGCCTCCTGCGCGAGCTCGATGTCACCGACCACAAGCTCGAGAAGGCCGCGCTGTGCCTGCTCGAGCATCGCGACCTCGCGCCCGCCCTCGGTCGTGCCGATCCCGATCTGCGCCCGTCGCGCGCACGCCTCGACGCGCTCGCCGCCGAGATCGCCGCCACCGTCACGCGCTGCGTCAACCCGGGCGCGTGCAAGCTCCTCGACAAGAACCGCGCGCTGCTCGAGGGCCTCGCGACGCTCGGCGACCTGTCCGATCACGAGGCGCTGGCGCAGGCCTTGGCGCTCGGCGAAGGCAACAAGAACGGCGGCGCCGTCGCCCACTGGCCCGACCGCGGCCACGAGCGCCTGAAGGTGCTCATCGATGCGCTGCGCGCGTGGCGCGCCGAGGCCGAGCCGCTCCTGCTCGAGCCGATCCACCACGCGCTCGTCGCCGATCTCGCCGCGCACTTCCTGCCCGTCGTCGCCGAGGAGAAGGCCGCGAGCGCGCAGGTCGACTTCCAGGACCTGCTCTTCGCGACGCTCGAGCTCCTCACGCGCGACGCCGCCGCGTCCGCTCGCCTCGCGCGCCGCTTCGACGCCATCCTCGTCGACGAGGTGCAGGACACCGATCCGATCCAGAGCGCGATCGTCATGAAGCTCGCGCGCCTGCCCGAGCATCCCCACGACGCACCCTGGCACGCGAGCGCGGCACGCCCCGGCGGCGTCTTCGCCGTCGGCGATCGCGCACAGTCGATCTACCGCTTCCGCCGCGCCGACGTCGCGCAGTGGACGCGCCTGACCGAGCTCATCGCCAGGGACGGCCTGCACGAACACTTCGTCGCCAACTTCCGCTCGGTCCCGGGGATCGTCGGCTTCGTCAATGCCGCCTTCGGCCACGACCGCGCGTTCGCCACCCAGCGCGCCATGCGCGCGCCCGCGCCGCTCGACCCGGTCGTCATGCTCGTCGCCGACGACGGCATCGACGCGTCGGTCGCGCGCTACCTGCGACACGTGCGACGCGACGGGGTCGTTGTCGATCGTCACACGCGCGCGCCGCGACCCGTTCGCTGGCGCGACATCATGGTGCTCGTGCCGGCGTGGACGCGCGCCGACGATCTGGCGGCGACCCTGCTCGCCGCCGGGGTGCCCGCGGTGGTCGAAGGCGGGCGCACCTTCTTCGATCGCGACGAGGTGCGGCTCGGGATCGCCGCGCTGACCGCGTTCGACGAGCCGGGGCACGCCGAGGCGATCGTCCTTGCACTGCGCGGCCTCTTCGGGATCTCGCTCGCCGAGCTGGCGAAGCACCACGCGGCGGGTGGGCGCTGGTCGCTCGCGGTGACGCATCAGCCGGCCGGGGCGGTCGCCGACGCGCTCGCGGTCCTGCGGAGAATCGCGGCGCGGCGCGGGCAGGTCTCGTGGGTGACCCTGCTCGACGACGTGCTCGAGGCGACCGGCGCGCCGGCGGTCTGGTCGCTGCTGTCGCGCGGGCCGTCAATGCTCGCCAACGTCGACAAGCTGCGCGCGCTCATCCGCGAGATCGAGGCGCACACGCTGAGCGGCGGCGAGGTCATCGCCCGACTGACCGCGATGGCGCGCTCCAAGGTCAAGGACGAGGAGGATCTGCCGCTGGCCGGCGCCGACTCCGACGTGGTGCGCATCACCTCGTACTTCAAGGCCAAGGGGCTCGAAGCGCCGATCGTCGTGCTGCCGCACCTGACGCGCAAGACCGACCCGGTCGAGCACGTCGTCGATCGCGACGCCGAGCGCCTGCTCCTCAAGATCGGCAAGCTCGTGCCGGCAGGGTGGGCCGAGGCCCGGGCGCGCGAAGAGGCCGAGCGCGCCGAGGAGCGCCGCCGCTGGATCTACGTCGCCGCGACGCGCGCGCGCGATCAGCTCGTCGTCGTGCGCGCGGGGAATGACCCGCTGCTGGAGCCGGATCTCGCCAGCGCGCTACCCGATCCGGCGAGCCCCGACGACGCCCTGATCGAGGTCGCCGCCGGCGTGAGCGTGCGCGTGCGCCATGCGAGCATGCTCTCGCCGCTGGCCGACGACGCGAGCACCTTCCCCGGGCATGACGAGGCGATCGATCACCTGCTCGCCGCCGACGTACAGCACCTCGATCCGGCGCGGGCCTGGCTGGCAGCGCGGACGCGCATGATCGCGACGGCGAAGCGTCGCTCGCGGCGCTGGCGCGCGGTGACCACGCATGCGGCGTCGGCGCGGCGAGGCGCTTCCCCTCGGGGCACCTCGCCCGACGGGCGGGAGATCGGCCAGGCGGTGCACCGCGCCATGCAGGAGCTCGATCTCTCGCTCGAGCGCGAGGCGCGCGCGGCACAGGCCTCGGGTCTGGCGCGGGCGTTCGCCAGCGAGCTCGGCCTCGGTCCTGACAGCGTCGACAAGACTGTCAAGATCGCCGCCCGCCTGGCCCGGGACCCGATCGTCGAGCGCGCGCGCGCGGCCCCCGAGGTGTGGCGTGAGGTGCCCTTCGTCGCGCGCGACGGCGCCGAGCTGGTCTCGGGGCGCATCGACCTGCTCTTCCCCGCCGACGCGACGCGCACCCGCTGGGTCGTCGTCGACTGGAAATCGGAGCTGCCGGCCGTGGGCGATCCGCGGCGTGCCACCTACGAGGCCCAGCTCGAGGCGTACGCGCGCGCGCTGATCGGCGCCGTCGGACCGCACCCGGTCGCGATCGACAAGGTCCTGGTCGGCCCACCGCCCGAGCTGGCGCCTGGCCCCGAGGACGCGTGGCGGACCGCCGAGGACGAGGTGGCCGAGGAGCTCGCGCCGCTGCTCGCAGCGCTGCGGGCGGCGGGCGCGCCGGCGCCGGAGGTCGGGCTGGAGATCGGCGAGCCGGTGGTCGCCAGCGACGTCGAGCTCGTGTGGGAGGAGGCGCAGCTCGGCCTCGCGCTCGACCTCGACGAGGAGGAGCTCGTAGCGCTGTCCGCCGCGGGCTGGCGCGTCTTCGTGTGGCCCTCCGATCTCGAGGCGCGGCGCGAGGTCGCGCGCGCGCTTGCGGCGGCGCTCGGCCTGAGCCTCACCCTGAGCGACGAGGAGACGATCGCATGAGCGCGGGCGCCGCCTCGAACTTCGCGCTGCTCGCGCGGCACGCGCCCGAGCTGGCCAGGATCGGCCACAAGGCCGAGACCTACTTCGATGATCCCGACACCTGCATCTTCAACCTGCGCAAGCTCGCCGAGCACCTGGTGACGGACGCGCTCGTGCGCCTCGGCCAGCGCCCGGCGCCCAACGCCAGCTTCTACGACCTCATCGCCGAGCTCTGGGGCACGCGCGCGGTCGACCGCGAGATCGTCTCCAAGCTGCACGCCATCCGCATGCTCGGCAACGCGGGCGTGCACCACACCGACTGCTCGCAGCACGATGCGCTGACGCAGCTCAGGGGCACCTGGGTCGTCGCGACCTGGTACGTGCAGCGCTTCTTCGATGCGCGCGCGCGCCCCGAGCCGCTCGTCGTGCCGCGCCCGCAGAGCCCGACGAGCGCCGCCGAGGTGCGCGCCCGCGCGGCGCTGCTCGAGCGCCAGCTCGCCGAGGAGCGCCGCGAGCGTGAGCGCAGCGAGGCCGAGAAGGAGGCGCTGGCCCGCCGCCTCTCCGAGCCGCAGGTCGCGATCCACGCCGGGCTCCACGACGCGCTCGCCGCGCTCGAGCCCGCGCTCCGTCCGGTGATGACCGAGGCGCTCGAGCGCTTCCGCGCCGCGCCGCGGGCCGAGCTGGCGCGCGCCGAGCCGCTCCCCGAGGCCGCCGACCCACGCGTCGTCGCGCTGCCGCTGCCCGACGAGCACGCGCTGATCGTGGTGCGCTCGCCGCGCGACGACCTGGTGATCCCGATGTGGCTCGGCCGGCGCGAGGCGGCCGCGCGTTGGGTCGACGGCAAGCGCTTCGAGGTGCACCCGACGCTCGGCACGCTGCAAGTCTACGACCTCGTCGCGCTCGAGCGGCACACGCCGCCGCCCGCCGCATCGCAGACCAGCGCGCTCCTGTCCGCGCACGCCGACGAGGACCTGATCGCGCTCGGCCTGCCCGCGGCGCTCGTGCCGGCGGTGCGCGCGCTCGACCACGACGCCGCGC
This sequence comes from Deltaproteobacteria bacterium, assembly GCA_011526585.1. GTDB lineage: Bacteria > Myxococcota_A > UBA9042 > PHBI01 > PHBI01 > WYBB01. The sequence goes on along the minus strand of WYBB01000150.1, from coordinate 15,117 downwards.
TCGACGCGCTCGCCCCCTACCTGCCGGCCGAGGCCGCCCAGGCGCTCTACATGCTGGCCGCCGGCTACAGCCGCGCCGAGGCCGAGGCCGAGCTCGCCCGCTCGCGCCCCAAGGAGGAGGTCGCCGCCGACGACCTCGCCGCAGCCGTTCAGCACCCCGAGGCGCGCCGGCAGTTCAAGGTCTTGAGCGCCGAGGAGAGCTTCGCCGACGCGCTCGCCGGCTCGCTCGAGCGCTGGCGCGTCTTCCTGCACCCCGAGCAGCGACGCCTCGTCACGATGCGCGCCAAGGGCCCCGTGCGCGTGCTCGGCGGCGCCGGCACCGGCAAGACCGTCGCCCTCGTGCACCGCGCCGTGCACCTCCTGCGCGAGGTGTACCCGGCCGACGCGCGCCCGTTGCTCGTCACGACCTTCACGCGCAACCTGCCCTTCGCGCTGCGCACGATGCTGGCGACCCTCCTCGAGCCGGCCGAGCTCGCGCGCCTCGAGGTGAAGAACCTGCACCGCCTCGCCTCGGAGATCATGCGCCGCCACGGCCGCGATCACCGGATCGCCACCGGCGAGGAGACGCGCCGCGCGTGGGCGCGCGCGAGCTCGCAGGCGACCTTGTCCCTGCCGACGAGCTTCTACGTCGACGAGTGGCGCAACGTCGTGCAGGCCCAGCGCATCGTGGATCTCGAAGGCTACCTCGGCGCCGATCGCAGGGGCCGCGGCACGCGTCTTGCGCGCGCCGACCGCCGCAAGGTCTGGCCGGTCCTCGACGCCTACCGCCAGAGCCTCGCGCGCGACGGCCTCACCGAGACCCACGACGCGATCGTCACCGCGACCGCGCTCGTGCGCACCGACCCACCGTTTTCTTCGGTGCTCGCCGACGAGGTGCAGGACTTCTCCGCCGCCGAGCTCGAGCTCGTGCGCGCGCTCGCGCCAGCGGGCGACGACGATCTCTTCGTCGTCGGCGATCCGCACCAGCGCCTCTACGGCGCGCCGGTCCGCCTGAGCGCCTGCGGCATCGAGGCCCGCGGCGGCCGCGCGCGCCGCCTCGACCTCAACTATCGAACCACCGAGGCGATCCGCCGCTTCGCCGCCGGCTTCGTCGCGCCGGTCGCCGCCGACGATCTAGACGGCGGCCGCGACTCGCTCGCCTGTTACCGCTCGCTGCGCACCGGCGACCCGCCGACGGTGCGCCACTTCGCCACGCCCGACGACGAGCTCGGCTTCGTCGCCGACACGCTCGGCGCCTGGCTCGCCGAGCACCGCCCCGACGCGCTCTGCGTCGGCGCGCGCACCAACGAGCTCCGCGATCGCTGGGCCCGCGCGCTCGCCGAGCGCGGCTTGCCGATCGCCGTGCTCACGCGCGACGAGCCCGAGGCCCCGGGGATCCGCGTCGCAACCATGCACCGCATGAAGGGCCTCGAGTTCGCGCGCGTGTGCCTGGTCGCCGTCGACGCGAGCACCGTGCCGCAGCCCTACGCCCACGCCGCCGACGCCACCGCGGCCCGGCACCACCTCGACGCCGAGCGCTGCCTCCTCTACGTCGCCGCCACCCGCGCGCGCGACGCCCTCGTCGTCACCGGCACCGGCCCCCCGAGCCCCCTGATCTGAGCCCCATCCCGCTCCCCATCCCGCTCCCCATCCCGCTCCCCATCCCGCTCCCCATCCCGCTCCCCATCCCGCTCCCGCTCCCGCGACAACGCTGGGGTCCCAAGACCCCAGCCCAGCCCGAAACCGGACCGATGGGCCACGCATTCGCCGCGCACCCGGGTCGAGAGACCCCACCGCGCCACCCGCACCACCCACCTAAGAGCTTGTAAACAAAACGACTTCCCTCGCGGCCCCCTTGGCACCGCTCTTGCGTTGATCATCCGCAACCCGTACCCCGGAGCCCGCGATGATCCGCCCGCTCGTCACTCGCCTGACCCTGACCCTCGCGCTCGCGACCCCGACCCTGGTCGCCTGCACCGACGGCGACCCGTCGATCGACGAGGCGCTAGAGATCGATCCCGAGACCGGCAAGCCGACGCTCGGCGTCGAGCTCGACCTCGGCAAGGCCGACAGCTACGACGGCTACCAGGGCCCGGCGACCGCCGGCCTCTCCTCCTCGACCGAGGCGTGGACGGTGACGCGCCGCTGGTACCAGATCAGCGCCGAGGCGGGGATCGCCTGGCCCGCCAACTCCGGCCTCACCTGGGACCAGAAGTACGCGGCCTGGATCGCCTCGATGGAGAAGACCTCCGCCATCAACGGCCAGACCACCTTCGAGCTGACGACCCCGTGGGGCAAGACCCTGCCCGCGCCCAAGCTCGAGTGCGCCGAGGCCGCGATGTTCCTGCGCGCGACCTTCGCCTCCTGGTACGGCCTGCCGTTCTTCATGTCCGCCTGGCACCCGACCCACACGCGCGTCTACTACGGCCACTTCGGCGGCGTGCTCGCCTCGGGCGCGCGCATCCCCGGCAGCCCCCTCTACAAGACCGCGTACAAGGACCACACCGCGGCGCTGGCCAACAAGAGCAACGCCGAGATCCTCGCAGCCTGGCCGCGCGACACCACGCTCGCCTCGCGCCGCCTCGCCGGCGCCAACGACGACGAGCAGACCTTCCTCGGCACCGGCAAGTACACCGGCGCCTACCTCGACGAGGTCTTCCTCAACAAGCGCGCCGCCTGGCTCGTGCTCCGCGTGATGGACAGCTTCGCCTCGGCCCACCTCGCCGACGCCAACCGCAACATGTTCAACCTCGCCCCGAGCGCCGTGCGCGCCGGTGACGTGCTGCTCCAGCGCTGGCAGGCGAGCGGCATCGGCCACACCGTCGTCGTCAAGTCGGTCACCCAGCTCGGCGAAGGCCGCCTCGACCTCGAGGCGGTCTACGGCTCGATGCCGCGGATCCAGCCGGTCTGGTACGGCGTCGAGATCATCAAGAGCTACTTCACCGACGAGTCCTCGGGCGGCCCCGGCGAGAACTCCGACGGCAAGGCCTACGCCTCGCTCGGCGGCGGTATCAAGCGCTGGCGCACCCCGGTCTCGAAGAACGGCCGCTGGTACAACATCGTGCCGCAGTCCGACCGCGTGCATCACATCAACTCGACCGACCTCGCCCGGATCGCCCAGCGCACCGCCGAGTTCGAGACGCTCCTCGGCGCGTCGTCGCCCGAGGGCGAGCGCGACGCGCTCCTCGCCCAGATCGAGCTCGCGCGCGAGAACCTCAAAAAGAAGCCCGCCTCCTGCACCAACCGCTCGCGCCGCGAGGCCGCCTTCGCCAAGCTCTACACCTTGATGGCGAGCGCGTTCGGCATGTCCAAGGTCGAGGTCGATCGCACCTACCGCGTGCTCGACGACTACGTCTTCGCCGAGCTCGAGTACAACCAGGCGCGCACCTGCTGCTGGAACTCGACGACCGAGGCGATGGCGGAGATGGCGCTCTCGCTGAACGAGGACCACATCTACGACGAGGCCACCTCGACCTGCAACGCGCCGATCGTCTTCAAGGGTCGCGACGGCGACTACGAGATCTTCCGCCAGTACGCCGTCAGCCTCGGGCGCGGCGCCGAGTGGGTCGCCTGGAGCGCCGACGAGGCCTGCCCGCAGGCCAACGTCGTCGACGACCAGGAGGTCGCGCCGAGCTGGACCAGCTTCTGCTCGATCGCCGACGCGATCATGGACGCGCCCGGCGGCGGCAGCAGCGGCGGCGGCGCCGGCCCGACCGGCGGCCCCTGCAACGGCGTCACCTGGGAGGGCCAGTGCGAGGGCAACACCGTCGTCTGGTGCGACGACCAGGTGATCCACCGCTACCCCTGCCCGTCCGGCGACACCTGCGCCTGGCAGTCGGCGCTCGACTACTACTGGTGTCAGTGATCGGGATCAGCGCGTAGCCACGGGGTGGTGAGCGGGATCAGCGAGGTCGAGAAGCCGTTGCTGATCCAGCTCTCGCCGAGGCCGAGCGAGGCGTGCTGACTCACGAGGAGCTCGGCGTCGGGCGCGCTCGGTGCGACGCTGCCGCCGCGCCAGCTCCCGTCCTCACCGAAGAAGAAGTTGTGGTTGTGGAAGACCGCGCGCAGGCGATAGCCCGCCTCGATCGCGCGCTCGACCTCCGCCATCGGCGGCCCGACGCGTCCGATCCCCGGCTGGTTGACGGTGTACTCGACGAGCCTCAGCTGCGCGCCCTCGTGCGAGACGAGCACGAAGACCAGGACCTCGGTCGGCGTGCTGATCATGTCCATGCGCTCGATCTGGCGCGCGATGAAGAGCGCGTCGAAGCAGCGCATCGGCACGACCATGCGCGCGCGCTCGGCCAGGAGCCGCTGATTGAGCGCGACCTCGCGCGGCGACTCGAGCGTCGCGGCCACGCGCCCGAGCAGCGCTTCGGCCGAGATGTCGCCCACCCGCTCACGCGCCGCCGCGATGAAGCGATCGAGCGTCGCGCTCTGCGGACGCGCCGTCGACCACAGGACCGGATCGTCGGCGAGGTCCCAGACGACGAGCCGGCGTGCGCCGGGCGCGTGGGGATCGCCCTCGTCGAGCACGACCCGCGCCTCGCCGGTGAGCTCACACGCGGCCGCGTCCGCCCCGCCCACGGCGTCAGACCGCGGCTCCGCGCTCGCGCACGCCGAGAGCGCGACACCGACCCAGAGCGCGCGCACGGACGGGCTCAGGCGAACAGCTCCTGCGCGAGGCGCTTGTACACCTCGGCGTCCTTGTCGGTGTACGGGCAGAAGACGATCTGCGTCAGCTTGCCCGCGTTCTCGTCGGTGAAGGCGCGCGCCGTCTCGAGCGCGGTCTTGGTCGCGACCTCGATCGGGTAGGCGTAGGCGCCGGTCGAGATCGCCGGGAAGGCCAGCGTCTTCACCCCGTTGTCGACCGCGAGCTGGAGCGCGTTGCGATAGGCCTTCTCGAGCAGCGCGACCTCGCCCTTTTCGCCGTCCTTCCAGATCGGCGCGACGACGTGGATCACGTGCTTGGCCTGGAGCTCGAAGCCCGGCGTGATGCGCGCGTCACCGAAGGGCGCCTGCCCGAACGCCGAGGTCGCCTTGGCCAGCTCCGGCCCGGCCGCCTCGTGGATCGCCGCGTCGACGCCGAAGCCGCGCACGAAGCCCGGGTTGGTCGAGTTCACGATCGCGTCCACCGTGAGCTTGGTGATGTCGCCGACCGTCACGCCGAAGAGTCCCCCGCGATAGAGCTCCATCTCTGTCTACCTCCTGTGGAGCGACAGAATGCACGCATTGCGGGCGGACGACAATGCACCCCCGGACCGCACCGCACGGCACGGCCCGGGAGGGTCTCACGGCGCTCAGGCCTCGGCGGGGCGCGCCATCATCGCCTCGGCCTCGCCCTTCGCGAGCACGCGCCGACCGGACACGCGCACCTCCTCGCGCCCGTCGGCGTCGAGCGCGCGCACCAGGCGATAGGTCGTGTTGCCCTCGGCGCGCGCCACCTCGGGCGCCGCGATCAAGAGCTGCAGCTCCAGGCGCTCGCAGAGCTCGAAGAGGATCCCGAGGTTGTCCTGCGACAGACGCGTCGCCTCGTCGAGGAAGAGCAGGCGCAGCGTGCCCGCGAGATGCCGCGGCCTCAGCAGGTTAGCCTCCGCCTCCCAGGCCTTGAGCGTCGCCATCATCACCGCCGCGCCCACGCCGATCGCCTCGCCGGTCGACAGCCGCGTCGGGTTGGCGACCTCCCAGATCTCCTTGCCGCGCCGCCGCACCTCGACCTGCAGATCGAGGTACTCGCGATAGTCGAGGAGCTTGTCGCCGCCCATGCGCCCGCCGCCGTAGCGCTTGAAGAGCTCCTCCATCGCCTCCTCGATCGGCAGGTTCGGCTCGAAGAGGAGCTGCTGCGCCGCCCCGTCGCGCAAGGCGCGCAGCACCGCGTCGGTCTTCTGCGCCGGGCGCGCGCGGATCTGCATGCCCTCGATCGCCCCGAAGCGCACCCCGTCGAGGTCCTGGTTCAGCCGCGCGACCTGGTTTCGCGCGCGCCGGATCTGCGCGTCGATGTTGCGCGCCACGTCGCCGGAGTGCCCGCGCAGCCCCTGCTCCTGCGTCGCCAGCCGCTCCTCGAGGCGCCCGAGGTGCTCGCGCAGACGCCCGAGCGCCTCGAGCGGATCGGCGACCTCGGCGATCTGCGGCGGCACGCGCCGGCGCAACCAGTCGCGCACGCTCAGCCACTGCGCGAGCCACGCCGTCACGTCGCCCCCGATCGCATCAGGCGCATCGGCCGCTTCGGCCGAATCGCCCTCGCCCGCGTCGCGCGACCAACCGCCGACCGCCGCGCCCAGCGACTCGAGGTGCGCGCGCAGCGCCTCGGCGACCTCGACGCCATCACGCGCCCGCCCGACGCGTTCGATCAAGACGCTCGCGCGCTGCCGCGCCCGGAGCCAGAGCTCACTCACCTGGCGCCCCTCGACCGCCGCCCGGCTCCGCTCGGAGAACGCCGCCGCCAGGACCCCGTGCGCGCCCGCCTCCTCGCGCAACCGCGCCCAGCGCGCCTGCGCCGGCGCAAACGCGCGCTCCTCCTCGGCCAGCCGCCAGGCGTCTTCGCGCGCGCGCTCGCCGAGCTGGCGGTGTCGCTCCTCGCCGCGCACCACCTGCGCGCGCACCTCGCGCTCGGCCTGCTCGGCCGCCTCGGCCTCGCGCTCGAGCGCCATGAGCTGCCCCTCCTCGGCCTCGACCGCGCGCTCCCCGCGCACCTCGCCGGGCGCGATCTCGCCGAGCTCGCTCTTGGCCGCCTCGATCTGCTGGTCGAGCGCGATCAGCGCACCACCCGCCCTGGCCGCCGCCTCCGCGGTCGCGCGCGCCCGCGCCTCCGCCGCCTTGATCGCGGCTTCGGCCCGCTCGACCTCGGCCTCGGCCTGCGCGAGCTGCACCTCCAGCGCCGGGCCGAGCTCCTGACGCGCCGAGAGCGCGCTCTGTGCGTCCTGCCACGCGAGCGCGCCTTGATGGGCCGCCAGCCACGCCACGCGTTCGCGCGCGAGCTGGAGCTCGTCCCGCATACGCGCAAAACCATCAATTTTCTTTTTGAGGCCCGATATTTCAGCCTCGGAGGCCGGCACGATGCGGAGCGCGTCGAGGCCGCTCTCCAGAATACGGCGCTCCGCCGCCGCGACGCGCAGCCGCGCCTCGCTCGCCCGGACCGCCTTCACGCGCGCCTCGAGCGCGCGCGCCTCCTCGAGCTGGTCGGCGAGATCGAGCCAATGCGCCTCCGGCAGGAGCTTGCGAAGCCCCGCACGCCGCCGCTCCAGCGCCTCGAGCTCGCCGAGCGCGCGCTGCCGCTCCGACAGCGCCGCCTGCCGCGCCGCCGCGGCCTGCTCCGCCCGCGCCCTGTGTCCCGCGTACGCCGCGACCGGCTCCTCGCCCCGATCGATGAGCCCCGACTCGGGCATCAGCTCGTCGATCGCGCGCACGACCTCCTGCAGGCCCCGCTCCTCTTCGCGCGCGCGCTCGACCGTCGCCGCCAGCGTCGCCGCGGTCGCCTCCAGCGCCTCGCGCCGCGCCTTGCGCGCCGACGACCCCAGGCGCGGCGCCGCCGGCACCCGCGTCAGGCGCACGATCCCGTTCTGCTCGAGCAGGACCGCGTCCTCGACGACCTCGGCGAACGGCGTGCCGTCATCGTCGAGCGGCAGCGCCGCGCGCGGGCCGACGAACCAGAGCTCGTCGGGGCGCTCGCCGACCTTCGCCGCCTTCTTCGCGCTCGCCACCGGATCCTCGACCGCGATCGCGTCGCAGAGCGGCCCGAGCGTCGCCTCGGCCAGCGCCGCCGTCTCGACCGGCAGCGCCTCGAAGCGGCTCGCGAAGAGCTCGCCTCCCACCGCGTCGCGCACCGACAAGAGCCCGCCCTGCCCTCGTTCCCCTGCTCCGGCGTCCCGCTCGCCGAGCGCCAACGCGGCGAGCTCGCGCTCGATCCGCGCCGCCTCGCCCTGGGCCTCGCTCCGCGTCGCCCGCGCCGCCTCGCGCCGCGCCTCGACCTCTTGCCTCAGCGCGACCAGGCGCTCGATCGCGCGCCCGCCGCCCGCGCGGAGCTGGAGCCCCAGCGCCGCCGCGCGCTCGGCGAGGCGCGCCGCTTGCCGCGTCACCGCATCACGCCGCGCCAGGATCGGCTCGAGCTCGCGCAGCGCGCGCTCTGCGTCCCGCCCGTCGCGCGTCGCCTCGGCCAGCGCCGCCTCCGCCGCGTCCGCCGCCGCGCGCGCCAGCTGATGCGCCGCCTCGGTCTCGCCGAGCGCGCGCTCCACCTCGCCCGCGCTCGCCAGGGCCCCGAGGAGGCGCGCCCGCTCGCGCGCGTCCTTCTGTTTGCCGGCCGCGGTCCTGGCCGCCGCCAGCCGCCGCTCGAGCTCGGGCAGCGCGCGCGCCTCGCCCTCGAGGTCGCGCAGCTCGGCCAGCACCTCGCGCGCCTGCTCGAGCGCGTGCCCGGACAGGACCGGCACGCCCGAGAGCTTCTCGAGCGCCTCGTGCACACGCTCGTACTCCGCGCGCATCACCGCGCTCGACGCCAGCGTGCGCTCGATGCGCACGAGCTCCTGATCGATCCCCACGAGCCGCGCCTTGACCCGCGCCTCGAGCTGCCCGAGCGCCTGCGGGCGCGTGAGGTCGACCTCCTCGTCGACGAGCGTCGCCTTGACCTGCGCGAGCCGCTCGTGCGCGAGCCGGTGCTCGGCCGCGCGCCGCTCGAGCTCTTCGAGGCCGGCCTTGAGATCGGCCACGCCGCGGCTCGCCGCCGACAGCGCCTCGCGCGCGCGATCCCAGCTCGCCCGCGCCCGCTCGCGCTCGGCCTGCGCGACCTCGTCGGCGCCCTCCTTGAGCGCCCGTTCGGCCTCGAGCCCCTCGCGCTCACGCGTCAGGCGCGCCAGGCGCCTCGCCACGTCCCACGCGCGCTTGGCCCGCTCGACCCGCGCCGCCGCCGCCTGCACCTCGTCCTTGAGCCGCGCCCGCTCGGCCGCCAGCTCCTCGCTCCTCGCCTTCTTGGCCTCGAGCTCGCGCGCCACCCCGGCCGCCTGCGCCTGGCTCTGCTCGGCCCGCGTGCGCGCCGCCTCCAGGGCCTGGCTGCGCACCTCGGCCTCGCCGCGCGCCGCGTGCACGACCGCGGTGAACATCGCCTCGCCGGCCTCCCACACCGCGTGGATCTCACCCTCGAGGCGCCGCGCCTCCTCGACCTCGCGCCGCGTCTTCCTGCAGGCCTCGAGGTTGCCGCGCATGCGGCGCAGCACCTCGGCCAGCCCGCTCTCTTCGCGCAGGAGGAACTCGCGCATGCCGCCGGTGAGCGCGCGCGAGATCCCGCCGACCATGCTCGTGCGCAGCATCTCGTTGAGCTTCTGCCGCTCTTCGTCGGCCTGCATGCGCAGCGGCAGGACCCCGCGATCGAAGAGCTCGGCGAAGTAATCCTTGGCGGTGGAGAAGACCTTGAGCTTGCCGCCGGCCGCCTGCACGCGCGCCTTGATCTGATCGAGCTCGGGCACGAGCTCGACCTCGCCCTTCTTGTCGAGCAGCACCTCGGACAGCGGCACCTCCGCCGGCAGGCCGTGCACGACGAAGGGCGTCGGCTCGACGGTCGGCTCGCCGCGCCGCTCGAGCATCACGCCCGCGAGCATGCGCTGGCCGTCGCCGAGCTCGAGGTCCATCACGGCGTACGAGGGCCGGCCGGGCTCGCCGAGCCGCCCCCAGATCCCGCGATCGCCACCGGTCGCGCCGCTCTCGCCGAGGTTGGTGAAGCGCAGCCGCGACATGTCCGGCAGGAGCACGACGTAGGCGGCGATCATCACCGTGGTCTTGCCCGCACCGTTGGCGCCCTCGAGCGCGGTCACGTGCGGATCGAGCCCGTACTGCATGAAGAAGACGCCGCGCCAGTTGGTGAGCGCGAGCACGCGCGCCTTCGTGCGCCCGCCGTGCGCGGGGTGACCCGCGCCGCGCTTGTCCTTGTCCGCTGGCCCCGGGCTCTTCATGCCTCGACCTCCTCGTCGGTCGCCGTCACCTCGCCGAGCGCCGCGCGGCCGCGCGCGATGAGCCGCGCCAGCGCCTCGGCCGGCGCCTCCAGCGCCTGTACCGGCTCGCAGAAACGCAGAACCGGCGTGCGCAGCCGCAGCCGATCGTCGTCGACCAGATCGCAGAAGCCGAGCGCGGCGAGCGAGCGCAGGGCCTTGTCGATCTCGCGCCGCACCGACTCGGCCGCGATGCGCTCGTCGATGCGCCTGCGCCGCGGGTGCAGCTCGAGGTAGAGCCGCTCTTCCCCGACGAGATGCTGAAGCAACTCGACCACTTGCGCGCGCGTCGCACTCCCCGCCGTCTCGATCGTCGCCGGGTCGAGGTAGATGAGCGCGAGCGCCTGGCCGACCAGCATCTCGCCCATCGTCAGGTGGCGGCGTGACAGCCGCTCACCCAGCGGCACGAGATAGAAGTAGCCGGCGGGCGAGGCGACGAGCTCCCAGCCGTAGCGATGGTAGAACGGCTCGAGGAAGGGCAGCGCCTCGGCGAGCAGCTCGTAGTTGCTGCCTTCGTCGGCGTCGATGTGACGGCCGGCGCGCAGCGCGAGATCGAGCTCGGGGAAGAGCGGGTCGAGGATCACGTCCTCGAGGCGTTCGTAGGCGCTCTCGCTCATCGTCGCTTCTTCCTCCAGAGGAACTCCCAGTCCTGGATCGCGATCCCCGAGCCGATCGGGATCCAGGCGCGCTCGTGCCGGCGCGCGACCGGCGCCTGGCCACACGCCTCGGTCACGCGCCCGACCGCGCGGAAGCGCTCGGCCTCGGGCACGTCCTGCACGAGCTCGCGCACGACCGCGGCGAGGCTCGGTGGGCGCTGCGCGAGGAGGTCGCGCGCGCGCGCATCGAGGGTGAGGCGCGGGTCGTCGGCGAGCACCGCCTCGAGCTCGAGCGCCTGCGCGCCACCGACGCGCATGACCGCCGGTTTGTCCTGGCGCATGTCGGGCACGCGCAGAAGCGGCAGCGGGCTCACCTCGGCGGTGACGAGGTGGAAGGGCGCCGCGCAGAAGCCACGCAGCTGGTCGCGCAGCCGCTGCGAGAGCGCGCGCCCGGGGTCGAGGCGCACGACGTCGCGCAGGAAGCGCTGCACGTATCTATAATAGTCCGACCAGGCGCGCTGCCGCGACGCGCCCCAGGCGGCGACGCGGTCGACCTGGTTGGCGAGCTGCTGGGCGGCGCTCTCGCCTTCGAGGTTACCGGCCTTGCGCGCCTCCTCGGCGATGTCCTGGAGGAGCGTCTGCAGGCCCGCCGCGTCGCGGAGCAGGATGTCGTTGAGCTCGCGCAGGGTGGCCGCCGTCTCCTCGAGCAGGGCCTCGCACGCCTCGATCGCCTTGAACCAGTCGTCGCGCAACAAGAGCGCGATCTTCTGGCGCACCTCGCCCTGGGCGCGGTCGAGGCCGCGCTGGCGGCGCTCGATCCCACCGAGCAGATCGCCGGCGGTCACGCGCAGGGGCTGGGCGACCTTCGCCTTCCACTCGGCGCCGCCGCGCGCGCGCCGCGCCGCCGCGAGGATCTCCTCGAGCTGCTTCATCAGCGTGTGCGTCAGGAGCGCCAGCGACTCGCGCGTCAGCGTCTCCTCCTGCAGGAAGAACTCGGCCAGCGCGTCGGCCAGGCGCGTCAGCGCGTACTCGCCGGCGCGCATCATGCCGGCGCCGTCGATGCGCGTGAGCAGGCGCTGCTCGCGCAGGCGTCGGATCGCCGCGGTCGCGCGCGCCCTGGGGTTGTCGACCTCGCGCTCGACCAGGGTCAGGACCTGGTGGAAGACGTCGCCGAGCGCGTCCTCGTCGAAGGCGGTGAGCCCGGCGTGATCGGCGCGCGCGCGCAAGGCGACCAGGAAGCAGAGATCGGTCGGCGACAGCGACAATCCCGTCTCGGCCTCGTGCAGCGCCGTCAGCGTGTGCGTCAGCTCGGTCACGCGGCGCGTTCTATCCTCCGCCACCGAATCTGTGAACCAGGAAGGTGGCCGAGCCCGACCCGGCTCGCTCGGGTGCGCAGATCCTTTCGCGCCATCGCGCGTCAGAGCCCCCATGCGAACCCTCATCACCCTCGTCGCCGTCGTCTTCGTCGCCTGCACCCAGGTCCAGGCCCAACCCTCACCCTCACCCGCTCCGGCCCCCGCGCCATTGCGCGCCGAGCTCGCGCGCCTCGTCGACGCGCTCGCCGCCATGCCGCGCGTCGAGAGCTCGCACGTCGGCGTGGCCGGCGCGCCGAGCCCGGCCTGGGCCGCCTGGGAGGCCGTGAAGAACGCCGCCACCGCGACCGAGCTCGCCGAGCTCGTCACCCACCCGAGCCCGATCGTGCGCGGCTACGTGACCCAGCACCGCGTGCGCACCGAGCGGCTCAGCGGCGCCCTCGATGGCTGGCTCGCCCCGCTCCTCGCCGACCGCGCCGCGCTCGGCACGACCGACGGGTGCATGCTCGCCGAGACGACCATCGCCGAGCTGGCGCTCGAAGAGCTGTGCTGGAACGCCTCCGACAAGGACGGCGCGCGCGCGACGCTCTCCCGCGTCGCCGAGGACCCGCGCTGGTCCGCGCTCGCCGAGCGCGCCGCGCGCTGCCTGCCCGAGGCGCCCTGATCCGGCTCATCCGGCAAGGACCTGGAGCGAGACTGGTTCGAATCTGAGGAAGCCAGGAAGTGAGGAAGCGAGGAACTCCTGCCTTCCTCCGTTCCTGCGTTCCTCACAGGGAGCTGACCTGCCTGCGATTCGCCTCCGCGGGTCGCCCCAACAGGCGGTCCCAACGGATCCGGCTCACCATGCAAAGGGCGCGTCGCTCGACTCCTCTTCACACGCGGCGTCCTGGGTGTCGCAGGCGAAGCGCACGTGGAAGTGGGTGTCGTGATCCTTGGCGTGGCGGATGAGCGCCTCGTCGCCGCCCTCGACCTCGAAGAGGCGCTGGATGCGGCCGTCGTCGACCGCCTTCTTCTTGCGCAGCCAGTCGATCATCGCGATCTGGATCTTCCGGTCCATGTAGACGCGCACGACCTTGTCGCTCGTGATGTGGCAGCGCAAGAGCGCCCAGGTCTTGGCGAGGTCGACCTCGTGCGGTTTGACGCGGTGCATCGTGCGGTTCTGCTCGTTGGAGGCGAGGTAGTAGCCGACGTCGGCATCGCGGCCGCTCTGGTGGCTCTCGTGTGGCGGGAAGCGGCCGCCGCCGGGGCGCGAGAGGTCGCCGATCAAGATGTCGTGGGTGCCGGGGAAGGCGTCCTTGACCCGCCTGGCGCAAGCGCGCAGCGTCTTGTTCACGCTCTCGACCCCGTAGGCGTTCTTGGGGAAGCGCAGCCGATAGCCGGGCCCGTGGCCGAGGTGCACACCGTGCTCGAGGGTGCCGGCGGTCGGGCGGCCGGGCGAGCGGGCCGGCGGGCGCGGGCCGGGGCGGAGCACCTTGAGGGTCTGGCCGGCCTTGATCTTCGAGCGCGGGGAAAGCCCATTCCAGCGCATCAGCTCTTCGAGCGCGACCTCGTTCTTCGCCGCGATCTTCGAGAGCGTCTCGCCGCGGCGCACGCGCACGTGGTCCTCCCAGGTGCCGGCCGGCGGCTTGTCGGCGACGGCCTTGTCGGCGGCCGCGCGCTCACGCGCCGGCACCTTGTCCGGGTTGGCCTGGTCGGCCGGGACCTTGACGATCAAGGTGTCGCCGGCGCGGATCACGTCGCCCTTGCCGATGCGGCCGCGGTTCCAGCGGCGCAGATCGGTCACCTTGACGCCGGTGCGCTGGGCGATGGCGCCGAGCGTATCGCCGCGGCGGACCTTGACCTCCTGGCTGACCAACGCGCGCGGCGCGGCGTCGTCGGCGCGCACGCCGGGCGCGCTCGAAGCGAGCAGGAGCACCAGGGCGAAGACCCCGATGCGAGCGGATCTCGGCGCGCGCATCGTTGGGGTGCTTGGCCGGCGCGGCGCCGCCTGTCAAGCTCGGGGTGCGCCACCGGCGAGGCACCCCCTGACAGCGATGTCGCACCCAGGACGCGACGCGCGCTCGCGGGACCTTGTTTTACCGACGGTCAGGGGCTGGCACGCATCTCGCAATACCCGGGAGCCGTGATGCTCGACGCTGGGCCCCCTCGATTGGAGGCGGGGCCGCGGATGACTTCATGAGTTCCTCCTGATGTGTCTTTTGAGACGGTGGTGCAGTCGCTCGGCAAACGACTCCACGCACCGTCTCGCTCTTTAAAGGTACAGGAGGCCGCGCGGGTGCCGCGCCGGGCACGCGTTGGCCAAGTGCTGGCGCACAAGGTAGACAGGGGCGAGGAGGATCCCATGCTTCGCCACCTGTCACTCGAGATGGTCCGCGTCACCGAGGCCGCCGCGCTGGCCGCCGCGCGCTGGATGGGGCGCGGCGACGAGAAGTCCGCCGACCACGCCGCGGTCGAGGCGATGCGCGCCGAGTTCTCGCACATCGACATCGAGGGCCGCATCGTCATCGGCGAAGGCGAGCGCGACGAGGCGCCGATGCTCTACATCGGCGAGGAGGTCGGCACGCGCGAGGCCGGCTCGCCGCCGGTCGACATCGCGGTCGACCCGCTCGAGGGCACGACGATCTGCGCGCACGGCGGGCACAACGCCATCGCCTGCCTGGCGATCGCCGAGCGCGGCGCCATGCTGCACGCGCCCGACACCTACATGCAGAAGATCGCCGTCGGGCCCGACTCGGTCGGCGCGATCGACATCCGCCGCTCGGCGACCGAGAACCTCTACCGTGTCGCCGCGCGCAAGGACATGCCGGTCTCCAGCCTGACGGTCTGCATCCTCGATCGCCCGCGTCACAAGGAGATCATCGACGAGGTGCGCAAGGCCGGCGCGCGCATCCGCCTCATCCGCGACGGCGATGTCTCGGCAGCGATCGCGACGGCGATCCCATCGGCGCCGATCGACATGCTCATCGGCACCGGCGGCGCGCCCGAGGGCGTCTTGGCGGCGGCGGCCTTGCGCGCGCTCGGTGGCGAGATCCAGGGGCGCCTGGCGTTCAGGAACGAGGGCGAGCGCGAGCGCGCCAAGGCGATGGGGATCGCCGATCCCGATCAGGTCTTCCAGACGACGGACCTCGTCGGCGGCGAGGACGCGATCTTCGCCGCGACCGGCGTCACCGACGGCGATTTCCTCGACGGCGTGCGCTTCCGCAAGGGCGGGGCCACCTCGAGCTCGGTCGTGATGCGCGTCGCCACCGGCACGATGCGCTTT
>WYBB01000149.1 GCA_011526585.1 Deltaproteobacteria bacterium | reverse complement strand
GAAGATTTTTCTGTGGATCGCATCATGCACGCCTCGCTCGAGGCGCGGGGACCGCACGCGGACCACGCAGGAGGGGATCATCATGCAGAGCCGTTTCGACGTGCAGAAGTCCAAGGGCAAGGGCGCCCCCGGCAAAGACGCGACCCCGGCACCCGCGCCGCACGTGCAGCTCAAGAAGGCGATCTCCGGCCAGGAGGGCTTCGACGCGCAGAGCGCGGCCCTGGCTCCGCCGGGCGACTGGGCGCCGGTCCAGCACAAGGGCGGCGGAGGCGCGCCCGAAGACGTGCACGCCGCGGCGGCGCACGGGATCGCCAGCGGCGGCGGCGCCCTGCCCCACCTCGACGCGATCCAGCAGTCCTTCGGCAAGCACGACGTCTCCGGCGTTCAGGCGCATACCGGGCAGGCGGCCGAGCAGGCCAGCCAGGCGATGGGCGCCGAGGCCTACGCCACAGGCGACCACGTCGCCTTCGCCGGCGCGCCGGACATGCACACCGTCGCGCACGAGGCGGCGCACGTCGTGCAGCAGCGCGCCGGCGTCTCGCTCGAGGGCGGCGTCGGGCAGAGCGGCGACGCCTACGAGCAACACGCGGACAAGGTCGCCGACGCGGTCGTCAAGGGCGAGTCGGCCGAGGGCCTGCTCGATCAGATGGCCGGCGGCGCGTCCGGCGGCGCGACGCAGAGCAAGGCGATCCAGCGCAAGACCGTCTCTGGCGGGCCCGAGCTCGCGGCGGTGCAGGAGAAGCTCAACAAGCTCGGCTACGACTGCGGCAAGCCCGACGGCATCATCGGTCCGAAGACGCGCGCCGCGATCAAGGCTTTCCAGGCCGCCCAGGGGCTCGTCGCCGATGGGATCTGCGGTCCCCAGACGCTGGCGGCGTTGGACGCCGCGGCGGGCGGCGGTGGCGCCGCGGCGACGACCGGTGCCACGGCGACGACCGGCGGCGCGGGGACGACCGGTGCCAGCACCGACGACACCAAGAAGGCCCAGGGCGACAAGACCGGCGCGCCCCCCGCGGCGCCACCGAGCGGCGGCACCAAGGAGACCAAGGCCGGCGACAAGACCGACACCAACACGCCACCCGCCAAGGGCGGCGGCCAGACCGACGACCTCGAGAAGAAGAAGGAGGAGACGAAGGGCAAGGAGCACGTCAAGCCGAGCCCCGAGGAGATGGCCAAGAAGGAGGCCGAGTTCGCCTCCGAGGGCAAGGCGGCGATGTCGGCCGTGCAGGGCATGGGCGGACCGCGGCTGGGCGGCGGCGGGGACACCGCCGGCGCGAGCGTCGAGGGCTACCCGTCGTGGTTCGGCGAGCTGCAGGACTACCTCGTCAACAGCGGCAGCTGGTCGGACACCCACGAGAGCGCGCAGAACGTGCTCTATCGCTACGCGATGTGGAAGACCGAGTGCAACCTCGGCTACGTGCCTGCTTCGGTCGAGTTCTTCTTCCGCTACATCGGCAAGAGCGACGGCAACAACGCGGCCGCCAAGAAGGCCGGCAAGAAGGGCGCCGAAGACCTGGGTGGCTACGGCAACGCCAAGAACTGGTGCGCGCAGGCCACGACGATGGCCGCCGAGAAGTCCCTCAAGGAGCGTGGGCTCAAGTTCAAGGGCGGCGTCGCCGCATGGATCCAGAGCTCGTTCGGCAAGGCCAAGGGCGGCTCGTACTGGTGCACCGGGTGCAACGGCGTCGATCTCGGCCCGGGTGACTCGGTGAGCTACCTCGGCAAGTACCACAACAACACGACGGGTCATCGGGTGACGGTGCTCGAGAACCTCGGCGGCGGCGTCTTCACGCACGTCTCGGGCAACGCCGGCGGCGGCGGCAGCGGATCGGTGCGCATCGCCACCTCGAAGCGCTCGGACGTGCCCAAGGGCTGGAGCCCGGACCGCGGCATGAACCAGCCGACGCCGAAGCCGACGGACGACACGGTGTGGGTCTACTCGCTGCAGAAGACCGGCGACGTCTTCGCCGAGCTGGCGAAGCTCGACGGCGTGGCGCCGACCGATCCGCGCTACGATGGGCTCCTGACCGAGCTGCGCCTGCAACGCATCTGATCCGAGAGCTCGCGTTCGCCACTCTCATCGAGGCATGAAGCGGCGCTTGCTGCGCGGTGCGCGATCGGCGATCACGATCGACATGATCGTCTACCTCGTCGACGGCACCTACGAGATCTTCCGCGCGTACCACGGCGCGCCCGGCAGGAAGACCGCCGACGGGCGCGAGGTCGGCGCGGCGCGCGCGCTCTTGTCGATGTGGTCGGCGTTCGTCGCGCGGCGCAAGGTGACGCACGTCGCGTTCGCGTTCGACCATGTGATCGAGTCGTTCCGCAACGACCTCTTCGCCGGCTACAAGACCGGCGACGGCCTGCCGGAGTCGCTGACCTCGCAGTTCGAGCTGGCCGAGCGCGGCGCGCGCGCGCTGGGCTTCGTCGTGTGGCCGATGATCGACTTCGAGGCGGACGACGCGCTGGCGGCGGGCGCCGCGAAGTACGCGAAGAGGCCCGAGGTCGAGGCGGTCCGCCTGTGCACCCCGGACAAGGATCTCGCGCAGTGTGTGCGCGGCGCGCGGATCGTCGGCTACGATCGCTACAAGGACCAGGTCCTCGACGAGGGGGGCGTGCGCGACAAGTTCGGGGTCGAGCCGCGATCGATCCCCGACTGGCTGGCGCTGGTCGGCGACAGCGCCGACGGGATCCCGGGAATCCCGCGCTGGGGCGCGCGCTCGGCGTCACAGGTGCTCGCGCGCTACCAGGCGATCGAGGCGATCCCCGCGGACGCCGCGCGCTGGGAGGTGGCGATCCGCGGGGCCGACGCGCTCGCCAGGAGCCTCAACGAGCGGCGCGAAGACGCGGCGCTCTACAAGACGCTGGCGACCCTGCGCGAGGACGCGCCGATCGCGGAGAGCCTCGAGGACCTCGCGTGGCGGGGCGCCGATCGCGACGCGCTGGCCGCGCTGTGCGACGAGCTCGAGACCGAGATCCCGCGCGTGTCACGCTGGGCGGAGTGACATGAGCCGCGATCAGGCGCCGGCGACGGGCTCGACGCGCTTGCCGTGCTTGTTCAGGTAGAGCGACGCGACGACGATGGCGACGACGTTGAGGCCGATCAGGCCGAAGAGCTTGAAGGTCGCCCAGGTGTCGGTGCTGAAGCTGTAGGCGACCCAGAGGTTGAGCGCGCCGACGAAGAGGAAGAAGAGGGTGAGCCCGTCGTTGACGCGGAGCCAGACCTTGCGCTCCGCCTCGAAGGCCTTCGAGAGCAGGCGCTGGGCGACGGGCTTTTCGCCGACGAAGCGCGAGGCGAAGAAGACGATGGCGAGCAGGACCTGCAGCACGGTCGGCTTCCATTTGACGAAGACCTCGTCCTGCAGCGCGATGGTCAGGCCGCCGAAGAAGACCATGAGGCCGCACGACACGAGCGTCATCGTCTCGACCTTGCCCCTGGTCACGCGCTGATGGATCGCGGCGCCGATGGTGGCGACCACGGCGACGACGGTCGCGACGTAGACGTCGCTCAGCTTGAGCGCGACGAAGAAGGCGACGATCGGCAAGAACTCGAGGAGGAGGCCCACGCAGGCGTTGTCTTACATGGGGACGCCGAGCGCAAGCACGAAACAGGGCCGCATCGAGCTCACCGCGGACCGCCAGGCCCGTCGAATCCGGGGGGCGGCTCGTCGGGATCGAGCGCCTCTTGCGCCGGGCGCAGCGCCTCGGGCACATGCTCGAGGTTGACGCGGATGCGGGTCCAGGTCGAGTAACGCCCGCGCATGGCGTCGACGAGCACGTCGGCGGGCTGGAGGTGGGGCACGACCTCGGGGTGGCGCGCCTTCCAGCGCTCGAGCCCGGCCAGCGCCGAGTCCTTCGAGGTCGAGCGGCCGATCTCGAGGAGCGGCTTCTTCGAGACGCGGCGGCCGCTGCCCGAGGTACCGCGGCTCTTCTTGCGCGGCGCCTCGGTCGACAGGCGCGGCTGCATCGGCGGGCCAGGCGCGTAGCCCTGGCCTGCGGCGGCCTGGCGCTCGGCGAGCTCGAGCAGCGGCCCGAGGTCCTGCGGGTGGAGATCGATCTCGCGCTGCAGGTCGCCGAGCGCCGCGAAGCGCGCGGGCATCGTGCGCAGAGTGAAGTCCTCGGGCCGGCAGTCGGCGAGCTCGTCCCAGGTGACCGGCGCCGAGACGCGCGCGTCCGGGCGCGGGCGCACCGAGTAGGCGCCGCAGGTCGTGCGGTCGCGGGCGTTCTGGTTGTAGTCGAGGAAGACGCCGTGGCGCTCTTCCTTCCACCACTTGCTGGTGGCGAGCGTCGGCGCGCGGCGCT
>WYBB01000024.1 GCA_011526585.1 Deltaproteobacteria bacterium | reverse complement strand
GGGCTCGAGACCGGCGTCATCGTGCACGGCCTGTCCGACCTCGAGCGCAAGAAGAACTACGCCTGCGACATCACCTACGGCACCAACAACGAGTTCGGCTTCGACTACCTGCGCGACAACATGAAGTTCTCGGTCGAGCGCCGGGTGCAGCGCGGGCTCTACTACGGCATCGTCGACGAGGTCGACTCGATCCTCATCGACGAGGCGCGCACGCCACTCATCATCTCCGGCCCCGCCGAGAAGAGCTCGGACTGGTACTACCGCATCAACGCGGTGATCCCTTTCCTCAAGCGCGACGAGGACTTCACCGTCGACGAGAAGTCGCACTCGGCGTCCTTGACCGAGAGCGGTGTCGACAAGGTCGAGGCGCGCCTCAAGCTCGCCAACCTCTACGACGCCGAGAACATCGAGATCCTCCACCACGTGCACCAGGCGCTCAAGGCGCACACGCTCTACAAGCGCGACGAGAAGTACGTCATCGAGGGCGGCAAGGTCGTCATCGTCGACGAGTTCACCGGGCGCAAGATGCCGGGGCGGCGCTGGTCCGACGGCCTGCACCAGGCGATCGAGGCCAAGGAGGGCGTCACCATCGAGGAAGAGAACGAGACGCTGGCGACGATCACCTTCCAGAACTACTTCCGCCTGTACAAGAAGCTCTCCGGCATGACCGGCACCGCCGAGACCGAGGCGGGCGAGTTCGCCGAGATCTACAAGCTCGACACCGTCGTCATCCCGACGAACCGGCCGATCGCGCGCAAGGACAACAACGACCAGATCTTCAAGACGGAAGAGGAGAAGTGGAAGGCGGTGGCGACCGAGATCGGCCAGGCCCACGCCAAGGGCCAGCCGGTCCTCGTCGGCACGACCTCCGTCGAGAAGAGCGAGTACCTCTCGAGCGTGCTGAACAAGATGGGCATCGCGCACAACGTGCTCAACGCCAAGCAGCACGAGAAGGAGGCGACCTTCGTCGCGCAGGCCGGACGCAAGGGCGCGGTGACGATCGCCACCAACATGGCTGGCCGCGGCACCGACATCCTGCTCGGCGGCAACCCCGAGTTCCTCGCCAAGGCCGCGGCGGGCGGCGAGGACTCGCCCGACTACCCGGCCACGCTCGAGCGCTATCGCCAGGAGTGCGCCGCCGAGAAGGCCGAGGTCCTGGCGGCGGGCGGCCTGTACGTCGTCGGCACCGAGCGGCACGAGAGCCGCCGCGTCGACAACCAGCTACGTGGGCGCTCGGGCCGTCAGGGCGACCCCGGCGAGAGCCGCTTCTACCTCTCGCTCGACGATGAGCTGATGCGCCTCTTCGGCGCCGACCGGATCCGCAAGGTGATGGACTTCCTGAAGGTCCCCGAGAACGAGCCGATCGAGCACAAGATGGTGTCCAACGCCATCGAGAAGGCGCAGAAGCGGGTCGAGCAGCGCAACTTCGGCCAGCGCAAGAACGTGCTCGACTACGACGACGTGATGAACCTGCAGCGCAAGGCGGTCTACGCGCTGCGCGACAAGATCCTGATGGGCGACCAGATCCACGAGCTCCTGCTCGACGCGATCGACGACGTCGTGCACCGCATGGTCGACGAGCACCTGCCCGACGGATCGAGTGCGGAGGAGTTCGATCCCGAGGACATGCTCAAGGCGATCAACGCGCACTTCCAGACCGAGGTGAGCTACGACCCGTCGCTCGGCACGCACTTCGAGGAGGTCGCCAAGGACCTCGGCGGCAAGGTCAAGGCGCACTACGAAAAGCGCGAGGGAGAGATCGTCCAGGCCCTCAAGCGCGCGGCGGAGGCGCACGGCGCGCCGATCAACGACGAGGCCGCCAAGGAGCGCTGGCGCTTCTTCGAGCGCGAGCGTTACCTGCGCTCCGTCGACACGCTGTGGAAGCACCACCTCAAGATCATGGAGAGCCTGCGCGAGGGCATCCACCTCGAGTCGTACGCGCAGAAGGACCCGAAGATCGAATACAAGAAGCAGGGCTTCTCGCTCTTCGAGATGATGGTCGACAAGATCAAGGAGAACGTGACCGAGACCCTCTTCCGCGCCCAGGGCCCGAGCGAGGAGGAGATCGCGGCGATCCGCAAGCGGCGCGAGGAAGAAGAGCAGAAGATGATCCTCGGGCGCGAGGGCGAGCGGCAGCGCGCCGCCAAGCCGGCCGCGGAGGGGGACGTCGAGCGCCGCGTGGTGCACCAGGGCGGCACCTTCGTGCGCACGGTCGTCAAGGTCGGGCGCAACGACCCGTGCCCGTGCGGCAGCGGCAAGAAGTTCAAGAAGTGCCATGAGGGGCGCGAGCAGGAGCTGCAGGTGCTGATGTCCGGCGGCAGCCCGCCGCCACCCGTCATGCGTGCGTGACACGGCACACCGACCCTCGTACGTCGCTCGTCTCATGATGCAGCCGATCGCCCCTGAGCTCGCCGTCGTGGTCATCAGCTTCCGCACCGAGCCCGGCCTGGTCGCGGCGGTGGCGTCGCTCGTGCGCCAGGTTCCGATGCCGGCGATCGTCGTCGTCTCTTCGGGAAATGGCGATGCGCGGGTCCGCCTCGAGCGGGCCGGATTCGGGGCCATCCCCGTCATCGAGCGTCGCGAGCGCTGCTACGCGGGTGGGGCGCGCAACCTCGGAATCGCCGCGACCTCGGCGCCGTTCGTCGCGTTCCTCGCCGCCGATTGCGTCGCTGAAGACGGCTGGGTGGCCGCGCGACTCGAGGCCCACCGAGCAGGCGCGCAGGCGGTGGCGAGCGCGATCACCAACGCGGACCCGAGCCCCGTCGCCTGGGCGTCGTACGCGTATCGCTACTTCCGGCGCATGCCCGGCGCCTCACCGGAACGGGCTCTCTGCTACGGGGTCTCCTATGCGCGTGAGCTGTTCGCGCGGTTCGGCACGTTCCGCGAAGACCTCTCGAGCGGCGAGGACACCGAGATGAACCGGCGCCTCGCGCGCGCCGGGATCGACATCGTGTGGGCCCCCCCGGTCCGTACCGCTCACCGCCACCCCGCGACCCCCGGCGAGCTCCTGCTCGACGAGCTGCGGCGGGGCCGGCGCAACATGCGCGAGAACGCGCACGGAGAGGGTGTCGGGCTCGGCCGCGAGCTCTCTCGCGCGCTCTTCGACGTCCCGCGCGCGGCATGGCGCTCATGGGACGCGACCCCTCCCGAGGAGCGGCGCCGGCTCGCGCGCGGTCTCCCCTGGCTCGTCCCGGCGGCGTTGGCGCGTGCCACGGGTGCGATCCTCGGCGACCGCGTCACCGCCCGAGACGATCACGCGCGCCCGACCGAGCCGCGGATCATCGCGCTCGTCGCGTTCCACAACGAGGCGCGCTTCCTGCCGGGCTTCCTCGACAACGTCGCGCCCCATGTCGACGGCATCGTCGCGCTCGACGACGGATCGAGCGATGGCTCCGCCGAGCTGGTGGCCGCCCACCCGGCGCTGCTCGAGCTCCTGCGGCGGCCGGTGCGCGCGCCGCACGTATGGGACGAGCCGGGCAACCGCCGCATGCTCGTCCTGGCGGCGCGGCGCCACCGCGCCGAGTGGTTGCTCGCGCTCGACGCCGACGAGCGGCTCGAGCGCGACTTTCGCAGGCGCGCCCTTCAGGAGATCCGGCGGCTGTGGTGGTGGCCGCGCCCCGTTCTGTCGGTGGTGATCCGCGAGCTCTGGGACCGCCCGGACCGCTATCGCGTCGATGGCGTATGGGGCCAGAAGCGCAGGGCGAGCTTCTGGAAGGCGCGCGACGATCACCGCTTCGACGCGCGCGCGCTGCACGGCCACTGGGCGCCGCTCAACAGCTTCATCCGCGGCCGCTGTCCGCGCGGCGACCTCATCGTGTATCACCTGCGCATGATCGAGCGAGCGGATCGGCGGGCGCGCCAGGCGCGCTACCAGGCCCTGGATCCCGAGCGACGCTGGCAGGCGATCGGCTACGACTACCTCACCTCCGAGTCCGGGCTCGTGCTGGAGCCACTCCCAGCCGGGCGTGGCTACGAGCCCTACGAGCCCCGACCCGCTTGCTCGGCTGACGTGGGTATGGTCAAACCAGGGCGATGAACGTCTACTACGGGATCGACCAGCTCCCCGAGACTCCGATCGAGCCGATCGCGACCCTCGGCAACCTCGACGGCGTGCATCGCGGTCACCAGGTGATCCTGAGCCACCTCTTGCAGAACGCCGAGCGCGTCGGCGCGCCGTCGATGGTCGTGACCTTCGCGCCGCACACGCGCAAGGTGATCAAGCCGCGCGAGGACTTCCGCCCGCTGATGACCACGCTGGAAAAGCTGCGGCGCCTCTCCGAGCAGGGGATCGATCACGTGCTCGTGCTGCCCTTCGCCGAGGGGATCTCCGAGATGACGGCGGCCGAGTTCGTCGAGGAGGTGCTGTGGGAGCCGCTGCGCGTACGCACGATGTACGTCGGGCACGACTGCGCCTTCGGCAAGGATCGCGTCGGCGACGCGCGCTATCTCACGTCGGAGGGGCGGCGCCTCGGCTTCCACGTCGGGCTGGTCGACCCGCTGGTCGTGCAGGGCAAGCGCGTGAGCTCGTCGTGGATCCGCTCGGCGCTGTCGGGCGGTGATCTGGAGCTGGCCAACCGCCTCCTCGGGCGCGACCACGTGATCTCCGGCACGGTGATGCGCGGCTTCCGGCTGGGGAGGGAGCTCGGCTTCCCGACCGCCAACATCCATGACGAAGGGATCGTGCTGCCGCCCAACGGTGTCTACATCGGCTGGGCGATGCTCGAGGACGGGACCAAGCACGGTGCCATGCTCAATATCGGCGTACGCCCGACCTTCGGCGGCGAGAAGCTGCAGATCGAGGCCCACCTCTTCAACTTCGACGGCAACCTCTACGGCCAGGAGCTGCGCGTGATGCTGCGCCAGAAGCTGCGCAACGAGGTCGCCTTCGGTGACGCCGAGGCGCTCAAGAACCAGCTCCGGCGCGACGCCGTCGAGGCGAAGAAGATCCTCGGCGTCAAGAGCGCCAAGGGCGCCAAGGATTGAGCGCCACCACGTCGAGCCTGCGGCTGGGGCTCGTCGGACACCCGATCGCGAGGAGCCTCTCGCCCGTGCTCCATCGCGCGGCGCTCGCCCGGCTCGGGCTCGCGGGTGACTACGCGCTCT
>WYBB01000148.1 GCA_011526585.1 Deltaproteobacteria bacterium | reverse complement strand
GAGCCGCGCGTACTGCGCCGCGCTCAGGAGCACCCCGCCGCGCGCCGGCATCGTCGCCGGCCACAGCGCCTCGGCCGGCCCCGCCGGGAACAGCACCGACACGTCGTTGACCCCGAGCGCCGGCACCGCCTCACCGCGTTTCCCGGCACACGCACCCGCGCTGACCATCCCCGCCACGACCCACGCGACCCTCACCCTCCACATCGCCAGGCGCCGCTCCTTCAGCTCAGACACGGCAAGTCGAACCAGAAGGTCGTACCGCGCCCGACCTCGCTATCGAACCCGATCTCTCCACGGTGCGCCTCGACGATGCCGCGCGCGATCGCCAGCCCGAGCCCGGTGCCCGGCCGCCGCTGCCCGTCTCCCGCCATCACCATCGTGAAGCGCTCGAAGACCTGATCCCGAAACTCCTCCGGGATCCCCGGTCCCTGATCGATGACCGCCACACGCACCGACCCGGGCGCCTGCCCCGTCCCCGCCGTCAGCCGCACGCACCCTCCCGCCGGCGAGTGCTTCACCGCGTTCGACACCAGGTTGCCGACGACCTGGATGATGCGCTCCTTGTCGACGTCGACCGACGCCGACGCGAGCTCCTCGGGCAGCGGCAGCTGCTCGATGGTCACACCGAAGCGCGCCCCGAACCCGCCGTGGCGCTCCACCGCCTCGGCCATCAGCGCGCGGAGCTCGATCGGCCGCGTCTGCAGGACCAGCCTCCCGGCGTCGATCTTGGCGCTGTCGAGCAGGTCGTTGACCAGCGCCAGGAGCCGCTCGCCGTTCTTCTCCGCGATCTCGACGAGCTCCTTGACCTTGGCCGGCACCTCACCCACCGCCCCGCCGCCGATCAGCCGCAGCGACCCGAGGATCGACGTCAGCGGCGTCCTCAGCTCGTGGTTGATCCCGGCGATGAACTCATCCTTCTGGCGTTCGCTCGCCTTACGAGCCGCCACGTCGCGGAACACGAAGTTCGTGTACTGCTCACCGCCGACCTTCATCGCGGTCGCCGTCGCCTCGACCGGCACCAGCGCCTCACCGACCTTGGCCTCACCTGCGAGCACCACCCCGGCGTGCTCGTGCTCCGCCGCCTCCTTCGCGACCTCCGGGTTCACCCCCGCGAAGCTCGGCACCAGCTCGCTCACCGGACGATTGACCGCCGTTCGCGCCCGCCGCCGAAAGAGACTCTCCGCCGCCGGGTTCATCCAGCGGATCCGCTGCGCGGCATCGACCGAGACGATCGCGTCACCGACGTGCTCCACGACCGCCCGCAGCCGCTCGAGCCCCTCGCGCTCGGCCCGCAGCACGCGCTCGCGCGCCGCCAACCGCTCCCGCTCGCGCCGGCCCCAGATGAACCGATGCAACCCCTCGCCGGTCGCGAGCGCCGTCAACCCGAGCGGGGTCGGCATCAACGCAACCAGGAGCCCGGCGTTGTCGGCGAGCAGCACCGCCACGCCGACGAGGATCACCACCGCCACCGCCGCGTAGCCCAGCATGCGCCGGGCCAGCGGCCGCGTCTCGAGCAGCACGGCGAATCCGCCGACCAGCAGGAGCGCAAGCACCAGCGAGAGCCACCCCGCCGCGCCCTGCCGCACGAGGAAGCGGTCGGCCAGGAGGTTCTCGAGCGCGCTCGCGTGCACCTCCACCCCGGCTCGCCCCCACGCCACCGGCGTGCGCAGGAGATCGAGGATCCCCGGCGCCGTCGCACCGACGAAGACGTACCTGCCGCGCACGAGCTCCCGCACCGCCTCGGCGTCCTCCCCCGCATAGAGCACATCCGAGAACGACAGCCGCGGCCACGGCGAGCCCGCGCCACCCGCCTCCTCCTCCACCTCGTGGAAGCGCAGGTACGGCGCCGCCTTGTCCGCCGCGAGCAGCCGCTCGACGATCGGGCGCTGCGCCTCGGCCCCCAGGTCGGACAACCTCAGCGCCAGCGCCAGGCTCGCATACGCGTCGCCGTCATGGCTGATCATGTACGGATAGCGCCGCACGACCCCGTCGCCATCCATCAGCACGTTCATCGCGCCGTGCGAGCGCGCCGAAAGGAAGAGCCGCGGCGTCGACACCGTCATGCCGCGCGCGTCGAGGGTCAGGGCCCCGACCCCACGCGCCACCGGCTCGAGCGGCGTCGCCGCGTTCGGGAAGGCCGGGCCGCTCGCGATGATCACCCCGAGCGTGACGTCCCCCACCGTCGCCAGCGCCTCGGCCAACCGCTGATCGGCGTCGAGCTTGCGCGCCGTCTCGTCCAACGCGCCGACCAGCGCTCTGGCCGCCGCGCCCTGCCCTTCCGGCATCGCCTCGAAGCGCCGCCGCACCTCGGACGCGAGCAGCAGCGCGTCCTCCTGCGAGGGCTGATCGAAGACGACATCGGCCGCCACCGCCTCGGGCTCGAAGCTCGCCAGCTTCTCGAAGAAGGTCGCCCACGTGCGCCGATCCAGCGGCCACCGCTGCCCGAGCTCCGCCAGCGATCGGTCGTCGACCGCGATGATCGCGATCCGCTCCGACGCCTTCGGCGCCGGCAGGAGCGGCACCAGCACGCCATCGTAGAGGCGATTCTCGAGCTGCGAAAACGGCGTGATGCCCGCCAGCGGCAGGCTCGCCAACACCACCACCACCGCGGTCAGCGCAACGCGCAGCCAACGCGGTGATGGCGGCGGCGTGCTCATCCGATGAGCCGCCTCAGCACCGTGTGCAGCACCCCGCCGTTCTTCAGGTAATCCTTCTCGACCGGCGTATCGACGCGCGCGCGCACCTCGAACGAGACCACCCGGCCGTCGTCCGTCGTCGCCGTCACCTGGACCGTGCCCTGCGGCTCGAGCCCGTCGTCGAGCGCGATCGCGAAGGTCTCGTGCCCGGTCAGCCCGAGCGACGCCGCCGACTGACCCGGCAGGAACTGCAGCGGCAGGACGCCCATGCCGATCAGGTTGGCGCGATGGATGCGCTCGTAGCTCTCGGCGATCACCGCGCGCACCCCGAGCAGGAACGTGCCCTTGGCCGCCCAGTCACGCGAGCTGCCCATGCCGTAGTCCTTGCCCGCCAGCACCACCAGCGGCACCCCGTGGCGCTGGTAGCTCACCGCCGCGTCGAAGATCGACACGACCTCACCGTGGCGCGGCGAGACCTCCGACCGGTACGTCGTCGCCAACGCGCCTTCGCCGTCGGGCCCGAGGTACGTCGTCACGCCGCCCTCGGTCCCGGGCGCCAGCTTGTTCTTGATGCGGATGTTCGCGAACGTGCCGCGCGTCATCACGCGGTCGTTGCCACGCCGCGATCCGTACGAGTTCCAGTCGCGCCGCTCCACCCCACGCGCCTCGAGAAACTTCGCCGCCGGGCTGCCCTTGGCGATGTTGCCCGCCGGCGAGATGTGGTCGGTCGTGATCGAGTCACCGAGCAGCGCCAGCACGCGCGCCCCTGCGATCGCCCCGAGCGGCGGCGGCACCGCCGGCATGTCGATGAAATACGGCGGCTCCTGGATGTAGGTCGACGCCTCCGACCACGCGTACGTCGCCCCCGTCGGCGCCTCGAGCTCCTGCCACGCCGCCGGCCCGCGGTACACGTCCGCGTAGCGCGCCCTGAACTGCTCGGTCGTCACGCACGCGCCCATCACGTCCGCGATCTCCTGGTTCGACGGCCACACGTCCGCGAGCATCACCGCCTTGCCATCGGCCGCGACCCCGATCGGCTCGCTGTACGGATCCCAATCGACGCTGCCCTTGAGCGCGTAAGCCACGCACAAGGGCGGCGACGCCAGGTAGTTCGCCTTCGAGTGCGGCGAGATCCGCCCCTCGAAGTTGCGGTTGCCCGACAGCACCGACGCCGCCACCAGCTCGCCCTTGACGATCGCCTCGGCGATCGGCTCCGAGAGCGGGCCCGAGTTGCCGATGCAGGTCGTGCACCCGTAGCCCACCGTGTAGAACCCGAGCCGCTCCAACTCCGCCGTCAGCCCGGCCTTGTCGAGGTAGTCGGTCACCACGCGCGAGCCCGGCGCCAGCGAGGTCTTGACCCACGGCTTGACCCCCAGGCCGAGCGCGTTGGCCTTCTTGGCCACGAGCCCCGCCGCCACCAGCACCGCCGGGTTCGACGTGTTCGTGCACGAGGTGATCGCGGCGATCACCACCGCGCCGTCTCTGAGCTCGAAGGACTCACCCTTGTACTGGACACCCTGCACGGCCTTTTCTTCGGCATGCTTGAACGTGTCCTTGAGGTGAAGATGCCAGGTGCCCTTCATCTCCTTCAGCACGATCCGATCCTGCGGTCGCGTCGGCCCCGCCAGCGACGGCTGCACCGACCCGAGGTCGAGCTCCAGCACGGCCGCGTACTTCCTCGTATGCGAGTCGTCGCGCCACAGCCCGTTCGCCTTGCAGTACGCCTCGACCAGCGCGACCTGTCGCTCGTCGCGCCCGGTCAGCCTCAGATAGGCCAGCGTCTTGTCGTCGACCGGGAAGAAGCCGCAGGTCGCCCCATACTCGGGCGCCATGTTCGCGATGGTCGCCCGATCCGCGAGCGTCAGCTCGTCGAGCCCCGAGCCGAAGAACTCGACGAACTTCTCGACGACGCCGTGCTTGCGCAACATCTGCGTCACCGTCAGCACGAGATCGGTCGCCGTCGCGCCCTCGACCAGCTTGCCCTTCAGCTCGAAGCCGACGACCTCGGGGATCAGCATGTAGCTCGGCTGCCCGAGCATCGCCGCCTCGGCCTCGATGCCGCCGACGCCCCACCCGAGCACACCCATGCCGTTGACCATCGTGGTGTGCGAGTCGGTGCCGAAGCACGAGTCGGGATGGACGACCGCGCGCCCGCTCTCACCCTTCTTCTCGAGCACCACGCCCGCCAGATATTCGAGGTTCACCTGGTGCACGATCCCCGTCTCGGGCGGCACCACCGTGAAGTTCGAAAACGCCTTCTGCCCCCACTTGAGGAACTCGTAGCGCTCCTTGTTGCGCTCGAACTCGAGGCGCGTGTTCATGCGCATCGCGTCCGCGCTCCCGTACG
>WYBB01000147.1 GCA_011526585.1 Deltaproteobacteria bacterium | reverse complement strand
GGGCGTCGGAGCTCCACGAGGTCGCGGTCGACCTCTCCCACTTCGCGCGGCCGCCTGCGTCGGATCCGGGGGCTGCAATGTTGGGTGGCCGGAGTAAGGGGCGTTGGCTCGCGCGTTGGCGCGCGACCCAACGCCCCTGATCGGTCCTGCGGACGTAGCCTTTCGCGCACTTCCTGCCCGTGCCCGTGCCCGTGCCCCTGCCCGTGCCCGTGCCCGCGCCCCGTGCCCGTCGATGCGCCCGGTCGCTTGAGTCGTCCCTACGCGATCACTACCGTGAGGGCTCACCGGAGAGCCTCACGTGATTCGCGCGCTCCCCTTGTCCCTCGTCTCCCTCTTCGCCTGCGCCGAGCCTGGCGGCGGTAGCGGCGGGATCTTGCCCGGCGATGCCACCGGTAGCGAGACCGGCAAGACCGATGATCCCAGCGCCGACGCCACCGGCGACGCGGCTCTCGATGGGTCGGACGGCGCCGACGCCGACGCCTGCGTCCCGTCCCAACGTCGCTGCACCGCGGCCGGCGTGGTCGAGACCTGCAACACCCAGAGCGTGTGGGAGCCGACCCGCGACTGCGCCAGCGACGGGCTCACCTGTCTCGCCGGCTCGTGCCAGTCGCCGTGTCAGCGCGACCCCAAGGCCCACGACAACACCGGCTGCGACTACTGGGCGGTCGACATGGACAACCACGCGCTCGCCCAGGACGGGCCCTTCGCGGTGATCGTCTCGAACCTGTCGAGTCACGCCTCGCACGTCCGGGTCACGCGCAAGGACGGCGCCGCCGCCGCTCCGACCGTCGTGCTCGAGCGCGACCTCGCCGCCGGCGCCCTGGCGATCCTCGATCTGCCCAACCGCCACGCCGCCGCGCCCGGGATCTCGTGGACCGGCTACCGCGTCGAGTCGACCGTGCCGATCATCGCCTACCAGTTCAACCCGCTCTCCAATGTCGACGTCTTCTCCAACGACGCCACCATCCTCATCCCCTCCAACACCTTCGGCCGCGAGTACTACGTCGTGAGCCGCTTCGAGCTCCTCGGCCAGGGTGTGGCCCCCGGCACCACCATGCCCTATCGCGGCACCTTCTCGGTCGTCGCCTCCGAGCCCGGCACGACCGTGACCTTCACGCCGACCTGCGCCACGCAGGCCGGCCCCGGCTTCCCCGCGCTCACCGCCGGCCGGACCCACAGCGTCACCCTCGGGCCCTACCAGGTGCTCAACGTCAAGAGCGACGAAAACGGCGGCGATCTCACCGGCACCCGCGTCGTCGCCGACAAGCCGATCGCCGTCTTCGGTGGCCACGAGGCCGCGCTCAGCTCGACGACCTGCTGCGCCGATCACCTCGAGCACCAGCTCTACCCGGTCGCCACCTGGGGCACGACCTACGTCGCCACCAAGAGCAGGGCGCGCCAGGCCGAAGCGGACTACTGGCGCGTCATCGCCGCCCAGGACCGGACGACCGTGACCTTCTCCCCCGCCATCGCGCCGCCCCGCACCCTCGACGCCGGCCAGTGGTTCGAGCTGAAGACGCACCGCGACTTCGTCGTCAGCGCCGACCGCCCGATCTCGGTCGCGCAGACCTTCGCCAGCTCGGGCGAGGTCGTGATCCCCTCGCCCTTCGCCTCGTGCACCGCCGATGGCCGCTGCGCAACCGGCTACACCTGCGACGTCTTCGACCCCGACACCGGCCAGACCGCGTGCTTCCCACCGGTCTGCAGGCTCGGCGCCTTCGACTGCCCGGTCGGCCACATCTGTACCGACTACGGCGGCGGCCAGACCCTGTGCGCGGCGGTCGGCGACCCGACGCTCATCGTCCTGCCGCCGGAAAAGCAGTTCCGCACGGACTACGTCTTCCTCACGCCCGACAAGTACCGCGACGACTGGATCAACATCGTCGCGCCCGCCGACGCCACGGTCATGCTCGACGACGCACCCGTGCCGGCGCAGGACTTCACCGCCATCGCCGACTCGCCCTGGAAGGTCGCGCGCATCCCGGTGCGCGACGGCGTGCACCGCGTCTACGCCGACCAGCCGATCTCGGTCATCGCCTACGGCTACGATCGCGACGTCTCCTACGGCTACGCCGCCGGCCTCAACCTCGTCCCGGACTGATGAGGTAGGGGCGGCTCTCGTGCCCGCCCGCTCAGGGCTGCACGCGCGCCGCGAGATATTCGACCGCGCCCGCGACGGTATCGAGCCGCGGATAGTCGACCTCGGGCACGTCGACGCCCAGGCGTTCGTGCAGCGCCTGAGCAAGGCGCAGGATGTCCATGCTGTCGAGGTCGAGCTCTTCGCGCAGGCTCGCGTCGTCACCGACCGCGCCGACATCGGCGCCGAGCGCGATCGCCGCCAGCGCGTCGAGGAAGACCGCTCTGAGCTCTGTGGGATTCGTCATCGCAAGGTCTCCGGATCGAGGAGGTGTCTTTCGACGGCGTGCAGGAAGAGGCCGCCGCGGTGCCCGTCGGTCACGCGGTGGTCGCCCGCCAGGGTCGCGGTCACGATTGGGCGCGCGACGACCTGGCCGGCGTCGACCCAGGGGCGCTCGGTGATGCGGCCGAAGCCGACCATCGCCACCTGCGGCGGGAAGATGATCGGCAAGGCCATCGTCACGCCCTGCGCACCGAGGTTGGTGACGGTGATGCTCGGGTCGCTCAGATCCGAGGCGCGCATGCGACCGGCGCGCGCACGCTCGACCATCGCGCCGAGCTCGCGCATGAGCCCTTCGAGCGACATCGTCTCGGCGTGATCGACGCCGCCGACGGTGAGCCCGCCGCCGCGCAGCGCGATGGCGATCCCCAGGCGCACGTGCTCGGCGCGACGGAAGGCGTCGCCGACGAAGTGACCGTTGAGTTCGGGGAACTGCTTGGCGGCGAGCGCGGTCGCCTTGAGCAGGAGCGCCGCCGGCACCAGCCGCTCGCTCACCGGCCGCGCCTGGTTCTCGGTCGTCAGCCACGCCTGTGCCCTGGCGAAGTCGATCTCGGTCGCGAGGTAGTAGTGCGGGATCTCGCGTTTGGAGCGCGCCATGCGGGTGGCGATCGCGCGCCGCATCGCCGCCGGATCGAAGCCGGTCGAGGCCTTGCGCGCCGGCGCCGCCGGGGTTGCGCGCGCGACGTCGGCGATCGTGATCGCGCCTCCCGGACCGGTGCCGGTCACGGTGGCGAGATCGACCCCGAGCTCACGTGCACGCGCACGCGCCGCGGGCGACGCGGCCTGTCGGGGCAACCCGGATTCGGACACGGGTCGTAGGGGCGGCCCTTGTGGCCGCCCGGACTCGGGAACCGACTCGGGAACGGAAACGGGCACGGGAACCGACACGGGAACGGAAACGGACTCGGGCACGGGGGCGGGCGCGACCCCGACCGAACGCAACGTCGCCATCACCGTCCCCACCGCGACCTTGGTCCAGGGCTCGATCACCAACCGCTCGACCACGCCGTCGTCCAGGCTCTCGACGTCGATGGCGCCCTTGTCGGTCTCGATCACCGCGATCACCTGGCCGCGCTCGACGGGGTCACCGGGCGCGACCTTCCACTCGACCAGGGTCGCGGCCTCCATGTCGGCGCCGAGCGATGGCATTTTGAGCTCAGGCATGGCCGAGCACCTCGCGCACGGCCTTCACGATCCCCGCGACCTGCGGCAGCGCCGCGTCCTCGAGGTGTTTCGGGTAGGGGATCGGCACCTCGGCGGTGCACACCCGCGCCAGCGGCGCGTCCAGGGACCAGAACCCGCGCTCGACGATCGTCGCCATGATCTCGGCCGCCAAGCTGCCGGTCCGCCAGCCCTCGTCGACGACGACCGCGCGCCGGGTGCGCGTGACCGACCGGGCGATCGTGTCGACGTCGAGCGGTCGCAGCGACCGCAGATCGATCACCTCGCAGCCGATCCCCTGGCCCGCCAGGACCTCGGCCGCCTCCATCGTCTTGGGCAACGATCCGCCGTAGGTCACGAGCGTGATGTCGTCGCCCTGACGCCGCACCGCCGCGCGCGTGATGTCCACCGGCCCGCCGCCCTCGCCGATCTCCTCGCTCCGGTTGTAGAGGCCGACGTGCTCGAAGACGATCACCGGATCCGGATCCTCGAGCGCGGTCCACAACATCCAACGCGCGTCTTCCACCGTCGCCGGCGCCACCACCTTGAGCCCGGGCACGTGCGCGTACCAGTTCTCGAAGCTGTGCGAGTGCTGCGCCGCGAGCTGCCGCCCGGCACCGGTCGCCATGCGCACGACCAACGGCACCGAGAGCTGCCCGCCCGACATGTGCCTGAGCGTCGCCGCGTTGTTCACGATCTGATCGAGCGCGAGCAGGCTGAAGTTGACCGTCATCACCTCGACGATCGGCCGCATGCCCACGAGCGCCGCCCCGATCCCCGCGCCGACGAAGCCCGCCTCCGACAGCGGCGTGTCGCGGATCCGCTCGGGACCGAGCTCGGCCATGAGCCCCTTGCTCACCGCGTAGCACCCGCCGTACGCCCCGACGTCCTCGCCCATCAGGAAGACGCGCGGGTCCTTCTGCATCGCCTCGCGCATCGCCTCGCGCATCGCCTCGCGATAGGTCAGCTTCATCACGCCCCCCTGCCCGTGCCCGCGTCACCCGGCTCGGTCGTCACGAAGCGCGTCAGCGTCTCGACCGGCTCCCAGCTTCCCGCCTCCGCGAACGCCACCGCCGCCGCGACCTCGCGCGCAACCTCGTCCTCGATCGCCGCCACCGCCGCGCCGTCGATCAGCCCCTCCTCCGTCAGCTCGGCGATGAAGCGCGGGATCGGATCCTTGTCCTTCCACCCCTCGACCTCGCTCTTGTCGCGATAGAGCTGCGCGTCGAACATCGAGTGCGCGCGGAAGCGATAGGTCTTGAGCTCGAGCAGGAACGGCCCGCCGCCCTCGCGCACCGCCTTGACCGCCGCCCTGGCCGCGCGCCTGACCGCGACCAGATCCATGCCGTCGACCGAGAGCGCCGGCACGTTGTAGCCCGGCGCCTTGGCGATGAGCGTCGTCTGCGCCTCCGAGCGCGCGAGCGCCGTGCCCATCGCGTACAGGTTGTTCTCGCAGCAGAAGAGCACCGGGCAGCCCCACAGCGCCGCGAGGTTCAGCGACTCGTGGAACTCGCCCTCGGCGACCGCGCCCTCGCCGAAGAAGCACACGGCGATCGCCTGCTCGCCCCGCATCTTGTGGGCCAGCCCCATGCCGACCGCCAGCGGCAGGTGGCCGCCGACGATGGCGTTGCCGCCGAAGAAGCGCTTGCCGACATCGAAGATGTGCATCGAGCCGCCGCGCCCGCCGCTCGACCCCTCGGCCTTGCCGTACATCTCGGCCATGACCTCGTTCATCCCCACGCCGCGCGCGAGCGCGTGTCCATGCTCGCGGTAGGTCGCCAGCACGTCGTCGTCGGGCCCGAGCGCGTCCATCACCCCGACCGCGATCGCCTCCTCACCGATATAGAGGTGCAGGAAGCCGCGGATCTTCTCCTGCTGATAGAGCTCGCCACAGCGCTCTTCGAAGCGCCGGATCCGCACCATCTCCCGAAGCAACCTGGCGCCCTCCTCGCGACCGAGCCCGCTCACGCCGCACCTCCTTCCAGGGTCGAGAGATCGCCTTCGGGCAGCCCCAGCTCACGTGCCTTCAAGAGCCGCCGCATGATCTTGCCGCTGCGCGTGCGCGGCAGATCGGCGACCACCTTCAGCTCGCGCGGCGCCACCGCCGGCCCCAACCTCACCCGCGCGTGCCCCATGATCTCGCGGATCAGCGCCTCGTCCGCGGCGCGCCCCCGGTGCAACACCACGAACGCCTTGACCACCTCGCCGGCGATCGTATCGGGCACGCCGATCACCGCCGCCTCGGCGACCGCGTCGTGCTCGATCAGCGCGCTCTCCACCTCGAAGGGGCCGATGAGGTGGCCCGCGCTCTTGATCACGTCGTCGGCCCGCCCGATGAACCAGAACCAGCCGTCGGCGTCGCGCGTCGCCAGATCCCCGCTCAGGTACCAACCGTCGCGGAAGCACTTCTGGTAGCGCGCCTCCTCGTGCAGGTAGCCGCGGAACATCGAAGGCCAGCCCGGCCGGATCGCCAGCTCGCCCTCCTCGCCGACCTCGGCGACCCGCTCGACCGCGCCGTCCGCGTCACGCACGACCACCGCCGCCTCGATCCCCGGCAGCGGCCGGCCCATCGAGCCGACGTGGATCGGATCGGCGGCGATGTTGGCGATGAGGATCCCGCCGGTCTCGGTCTGCCACCAGTTGTCGTGCGCCGGGATCCCGAGCACCTGGTCGGTCCAGATCACCGCCTCGGGGTTGAGCGGCTCGCCGACGCTGGCGACGAAGCGCAGCGCGCTCAGGTCGAAGCGCCGCGCCAGCTCGGGCCCGGCGCGCATCAGCATGCGGATGGCCGTCGGCGCGGTGTACCAGACGTCGATCTTCTCGTCCTGCAGGATGCGATACCAGCGCTCGGCCTCGAACTCGGCCTCGTCGACGATCAGCGTGACGCCGTTGGCGAGCGGCGCGATGATCCCGTACGAGGTGCCGGTGACCCAGCCGGGATCGGCGGTGCACCAGAAGCGATCCCCCGCGCGCAGGTCGAGCGCCCAGCGCGCCGAGACGAGGTGCCAGAGCGCCGCCTGGTGCACGTGCATCGCGCCCTTGGGCCGCCCGGTGGTGCCGCTGGTGAAGTGCAGGAGCGCCAGCGCGTCGGGCGCCGTCTCTCCGATCGTATAGGCGTCGGACTGCGCCGCCATCAGCGTGTGGAAGTCGATCGTGCCCGGCACCGCCGAGCGCTCGCCCTCCTTGCCGACGATGATCACGTGGCGCAAGTCCTCCAGCGTGTCGCGGATCGGCGCGACCTACTTCCGGTAGAGCGCCTCGGTCGTCACCAGCACCCGCCCCTTGCCGAGCGTCATGCGCGTCGCCACCGGCTCGGGCCCGAAGGCCGAGAACAGCGGCGAGAAGACCGCGCGGTGCCCGAGCGTGCCGAGCGCCGTCACGTAGAGCTCGGGGATCCGCCCGAGGAGCGAGAAGACCACCTCACCGGGCCCGACGCCGAGGCTCGCCAGCGCGTTGGAGAAGCGGTTGGCCGCCTTCGCCAGCGCGCCATAGCTGAGCTCGCGCACCTCGTCCTTCTTGCCGAGCCAGCGCACCGCCACCGCCTCGGCGAGCGGCCCGCCGACATGGCGATGCACCGCCTCGTAGGCGAGATTGAGCCCACCGGCGGGCAACCCCGCCAGCTCCCGCGCGAGGGTCTCGAACGAGCACTCGCGGCACGCACGCTCCCAATCCGCCAGGTTGGGTGAGCTGCCCGAGCGCGACCGCTTCATCAGGATCGTCGGGTTCATGTCGTGCCACGACGCAATGCCCATGCCACCGCAGGGCGATCCTCGCGCTAGCGCCATGGCCACTGGGCGCACTGGCCAGCCCACCCGGACTGTGCGCTAGCACCCACACCGCGTGCGTTCGAGCACCGCGCCACGCGACGCTCCAGCTTCTCAGCGGCTCGACGCGTCACGCGCCAGCGTCGCCGCCGCCAGCTCGACCACCTCACGCGTCACGTCCCCCTGGCGCACGATGCGCGTGAGCTGCTCGATCTCGGCGAGCTTGTCGCCGGCGACCTCGCGCGCCTGCCCGGCCGCCACCACCCGGCTCTTGAGCTCGCTCCTGAGCGACTCCGCCAGCGCCGCGGCGATCCGCGCCTCGAGCGCCTGCGCCGCCACCTCGGCGATCACCGCCGGCAACGGCGAGAGCGTCTCGGGCGGGTGCGCCACCGCCTCGCGCGGCCCCGAGAGCAAGACCGCCGTCGCCACCGCCTCGCGCTCGCTCACCGGGTGCACGAGCCGCACCTCGCCACCGTCGGCGAAGGCCTCGAGCGCCGCGATGATCGCCTCGGCCAGCGCGCGCGCCTGCGCGTCGAGCCCCGCCACCGAGGTCGCCGCCGGCAGGTGGAACGCCACCCGCGCCCGGTGCAGGTCTCGGGCCTCCAGGATCTCCCACAGGCGCGTTCCGACGATCCCGAGCCGCCCGGTCTCGGGGATCGCGTGGCGCATGCGCTCGGCCAGCCCACCGGTCAGCGCGTGCTCCGGCCCGAAGACGACGTGCAGCACCGCCCCCGGATCGGCCGGCGCTCGCGGCGCACCGGCGAGCCGCGCCAGGAGCTCGTCGAGCTCGGCGACGTGCGCGAGCGCCTCGGCCGCCGCGCGCTCGGCCAGCACGAGCTGCGCCCGCGCCAGCGCCCACACCGCCTTGACGACGCGCTCTACGGTGCGGACGGCGCTCTGTCGCGCTTCGAGTCGACGAAGGTCCATGAGAGCTCCACCAGGGTCTGTCGGTCGGCGTCGGAGAGCACCAGGTCGCGCTCGATGCGGTCGGCGAGATCCGGGCGCCGCTCGCGCAGCTTCGTCGCCAGCTCGCGCGCCGCCTCCGCGAGCCCCGCGACCGGCAGCCGCAACAGGAGCTCGTGCGTCGTCGCCAGCACCAAGATCGCGACCTCCTCGAAGACCGTCAGCGGCTCGCGCTCCGGCCCGCGCAAGAGCGCCTCGATGCGCTGCCCGATCGCCAGGCGCTCGCGCGCGCCCGCCTCGAGCCCGGTGCCCAGGCGCGCGAACGCCTCGAGCTCGAGGTAGGCCGCGTGATCGAGCTTGAGCCGCGACGCCAGCTGTCGCAGCGCATGACACTGGGCCCGCCCGCCGACGCGCGAGACCGACAGGCCCACGTCGATCGCCGGCTTCTGCCCGCGCGCGAAGAGCGAGCTCGACAAGACGATCTGCCCGTCGGTGATCGAGACGAGGTTGGTCGGGATGTACGCCGACAGGCGGCCGCTCTCGGTCACCGCCACCGGCAGCGCCGTCAGCGAGCCACCGCCGCGCTCGGGGCTGAGCTGCGTCGCCCGCTCGAGCAGACGCGCGTGCAGGTAGAAGATGTCGCCCGGGAAGGCCTCGCGCCCCGGCGACATGCGCAGGAGCAGCGCGATCTCGCGCCACGCCGCCGCGTGCGCCGTGAGATCGTCGTACACGACCAGCGCGTGCTCACCGCGCTCCATGAAGTACTCGCCGATCGCCGTCGCCGCGAACGGCGCGAGGTAGCGCATGCCCGGCGGCGCGTCGTGCGCGGCGGCGACCACGATCCAGCGCTCGGCGCGCTCGCGCAGGAGCGAGACCAACCGCCAGATCTCCGCACGCCGGTGCCCGATGGCGACATAGATCCCGATGACGCCGGTGTGCTTCTGGCGCACCAGCACATCGGTCACCAGCGTGGTCTTGCCGGTGCCCTCGTCGCCGAGCACCAGCTCGCGCTGCCCGCACCCGACCGGCAGCATCGCGTCGATCGCCAGCACGCCGGTGAAGAGCGGTCGCCGCACCGCCGCCCGCGCCGCGATCCCCGGCGCCGGTCGCTCCAGCGGCATGCGCACCCACGGCGCCGGCCCGAGCGGCATGCCGTCGAGCGGCTGCCCCAGCGGATCGACCACCCGCCCGAGCAGCGCCTCCGACACCTTGATCGACGCCTCGGGCGCCACGCGCCGCGCGCGGTCGCCCTGTCGCACCCGGCGTGCGTCCCCGAGCACCACCACCTGGGTCGTGCGCTGCTCGAGCGCGACGACCAGCGCCGCCTCGCGCTCGATCGCGATCACCTCGCCGAGCGCCGCGTCGTCGAGCCCGCGGATCCGCGCCACCCCATCGGCCGCCGAGATCACCCGCCCCTCGTGGTGGTGGCGCACGCCGATCGCGAAGTCGCGCGCCGCCTCGTCGAGCGCGCGCTGCGCGCGCTTGACTGCGCTCGCCAGGGCCGGCTCAGCCACCTTCGACCTCCCCGAGCAGCTCGCGCGCCCTCGCCCTGAGCACCCCGAGCTGCCCGCCGATCGACGCGTCGAGCACGTGCGAGCCCACGCGCAGCACGCCACCGGCCATCAGCTCCGGCGCCTCGCGCACGACGATCTCCGGCGCGCGGCCCAGCACCGCCCGCAAGGCCTCGCGCACGCGCTCGACCTCGTCGCGCTCCGGCGCGCGCGGCACCTCGAGCTCGACCACGTCGCTCGCTCCGTGCCCGTCGAGCGCCTCCTGCGCGTCCGCGGCGCCTTCGCCCAGCGACGCGATCGCCCCGACCAGTCGATCGATCAGGATCGCCTGCACCTGACCCGGCGCGAGCTCGACCAGGAGCCTGCCCGCCAGCGCCGTGCCCTGCTCGATCGTCGCCTCGCGCACCCAGACCAGCGCCGCCTGCCGCTCGAACTCGACCATGGTGCGCGCCCGCGCCCGCTCGGCCGCCGCGTCGGCGCGCGCCTGCTCGAGGATGCGCGCGCGCTCGCTGGCGCCCTCCTCGATCGCCTTTTCGCGCTCGAGGTCCGCCGCGCGCCTGAGCTCCTGGATCCCATGATCGAGCTGGCGCTGCTTGTCCTCGGCCGCCGCCAGCGCGGCCCTGGTCTGGTCCTCGCGCTCGATGAGCGCCGCGCGCCGCGCGCGGATCGCCTTCTGTAGCGGCTTGTAGGCGACCCAGCGCAGGAGCAGGATCAACGCGAGGAAGTTGACCAGCTCGAAGACGAAGGTGGTGAGATCGATCGCCATCGCGCTATCCGACGAACGGGTTCGCGAAGAGCAGGACCAGCGCCACCACCAGGCAGTAGATCGCCGTCGACTCGACCATGGCCAGCCCGACGAAGAGCGTGCGCGTGATCTTGTCGGAGGCGTCCGGCTGGCGCGCGATCGCCTCCAGCGCCTGCGCCAGCGCCTTGCCTTCGCCGAGCGCCGGACCGACCGAGCCGATGGCGACGGTGAGGCCGGCGGTGATGATGCTCACCAACGCGATGAGGTCTTCTGAGCTCATGATGCACTCCCTGGTTCGATCGCGCGGCGCGTGCGCTGGGCGACGGCCGCGGTGCTGGTCGTGAAGACCAGCGTGAGCACGCCGAAGATGTAGGCCTGCACGAGGCTCGTCAGCACCGAGAGCAGGAGCAGCGGCAACGGCACGAGCAGGCCGACGAGCAGCGTGAGGATGGCGACGACGAGCTGGCCCGAGAGCATGTTGCCGAAGAGGCGCAGCGCCAGCGCGAGCGTGCGGCTCGCCTCGCCGATGAGGTTGAAGGGCAGGAGCAGCGGGCTCGGCTCGACGTAGTGCCTGAGGTAGCGCCAGCCCTGGGTGGCGAACCCGTAGACGTGACCTGCGAAGAACGCGATCGTCGCCAGCGCGGCGGTCACCGCCAGGTCCGCGGTGGGCGCGGCGATCCCCGGCACCAGCCCGACGAGGTTCGCCGCCAGCACGAAGAGCCACTGCGTTAGGATCAGCGGCACCAGCGGGCGCACGTCGATGGTGACGAGGCGCGCGAGGTGCCGCTCGAGCTCTTCGTAGATCACCTCGAGCACCTCGCCACCGGCGCGCGTGCGCTGCACGATCGCGACCGTCCCGACCAGCACGAGCGAGAGCGCGAGCGTGACCAGCACGGTGTCCGTCACGGCGATCGGCCCGAGCGAGAAGACGACCTCGGGCGTCCTGAGCGCGCTCGTCATCGCAAGGCCCACCAGCGCACGAGGAACACGCCGGGGATCGAGACCCAGGCCGAGAGCGGCGCGACCTGCGCCGCCGCGATGATCGGCAGCGCGAAGATCACGAGCCCCACCGGATAGAGCAGGACCGCCTGCCCGAGACCGTGCGTCAGCGCGCGCCGGATGCGCAGCCGCACGACGGCCAGGTGCAGGATCCCGGCGAGCATGCCGAGCACGAGGCCGGCCACCACCTGCGCGACGGTGATCATCACGTTCCTCCCTCCTCTTCCCGTGCGGCTTCGTCGTCGCGCTCGCTCCTGAGCGACTGCCGCACGCGCAGCACCACCAGCGCGGCCCCGATCACGAGGCCGACGAAGAGCCCGATCAGCGCCGCGTGCCTGCCCGCGCCACCGCGCGCGAGCCCATGGCCGATCGCCGCGCCCGCGACCGTCGGGCCGACGAGCAGGAGGCCGAGCGTGCCGGCGTGCGCGAGGTCGCGCCACGGCGACGACCTGCGGCGACGCGAGCGCGCCATGCGCTCGGCCTTCTTCTCGACCTCGACCAGCTCCTGCTCCTTCATGGCGGCACCTCGAGGAGCCGCCGCTGCAGCTCGCGCACCAGACGCCCGACGGCGTCCTCGCGCCGCGCCGCCTGCTCCGCCCGACGCGTCGTGCCCGCGCGCGCGACCTCGGGAACGTCCTCGATGCGCCGCGCCACGCTCGCCTCCGAGGTGAGCACGCGGCAGCGCCCCGCGTGGTGATGCAGGACCGCGGGCGCGTGCGCGACGAAGCCCTCGCTCCCCTCCGGCTCCGTGAAGAGCAAGAAGCCCGCCGGCAGAATCGCCACCAGCTCCGCGCGCGCCGGCAAGAGCCCGAACCAGCCATCGCGATCCTCGGCCACCACGCTCTCGACGCGTTGGTCGATCACCAGCCCGGTCGGCGTGCGCACCACCAGCGCGAGCGTCGGCCGCGTCATCGCGCCTCCTCGCGCGCGCTCGCGCCGCCGAGCTGCGCGCCCGCGGGCAGCGCACCGATCATGTAGAGGTCGAGCTCGTCGGCGTGGTCGAGCTCGCCGGCGAGGATCCGTTCGCAGCCGGCGAGCGTGTCCTCGATGGCGACGCGCACGCCGCGCCGCCCGGTGAACGCCTCGGAGACGACGAAGGGCTGCGTGAGGAAGCGCTCGAGCCGACGCGCGCGCAGGACGATGCGCCGGTCCTCGGGCGAGAGCTCGTCCATGCCGAGCATGGCGATCACGTCGACCAGCTCCTGGTAGCGCGCGAGCGCGTGGCGCACCTCGGTCGCGACGGCGTGGTGACGCGCACCGACCACCGTCGGCGTCGACGCGCGCGAGGTCGAGCGCAGCGGATCGATCGCCGGGTAGAGCCCGGCTGCCGCCTTCTTGCGCGACAGGATGACGCGCGCGTCGAGGTGCTCCATCACCGCGACCGCCGCCGGGTCGTCGAGGTCGTCGGCCGGCACGTAGACCGCCTGCACGCTGGTGATGGCGCCGCGCTCGGTCGAGGCGATGCGCTCCTGCACCTCGCCGAGCTCGGTCAGGAGGTTCGGCTGATAGCCGACGCGCGACGGCGTGCGCCCGAGCGAGCCGCTCGTCTCCATGCCGGCTTGCACGAAGCGGTAGATGTTGTCGACGAGGAAGAGCACGTCCTTGCCGTCGCGATCGCGGAAGTGCTCGGCGATCGTCAGCGCCGCGTGCGGCACCCGCAGCCGCGCGCCCGGCGGCGCGTCCATCGCCCCGAAGACCAGCACCGTGCGCGGCGCGAGCCCGGTCTCCTGGAACTCGCGCCACAGCTCGTGACCTTCGCGGATCCGCTCGCCCACCCCGACGAAGACCGCCACCCCGCCGGCGCGCGCGCTGTCGCCGGTGATCGCCGCGATGAACTCGCCGAGGAGCAGCGTCTTGCCCACGCCCGCGCCGCCGAAGAGGCCGGTCTTGCCGCCGCGCACGAAGGGCGCCAGCAGGTCGACGATCTTGATCCCGCAGAAGACCGGCTCGACGTGGCGCGCGTGCTCGGACAGGGGCGGCGGCGAGCGATGGATCGGCGCGCGCGTCTCGCTCGCGATCGGCGGCCCGTCGTCCATCGGGTCGCCGAGGCAGTCGACGACCCGCCCGAGCAGCGCGTCGCCGACCGGGACCATCAGCGGCGCGCCGGTCGCCTTGACCTTCGCCCCGCGCTGGAGCCCGAGCGTGCTCGCCAGCGCCAGCGCCCTGAGCCGCCCTTCGCCGAGATGGGCCTGAACCTCGAGCGGGATCGCGCGCCCGCCTAGCTCGCAGAGGAGCGCCTCGAACATCGCCGGCTCGTGCCCGGGCGCAAACCTCACGTCCACCACGCTGCCGATGGCTCGCTCGACGGTCCCATCCATGCCCCGGCCCGGTGCACGGCACGTGCCGCCTCGCACGCTCCTCGCGTGCACGCGCGCGCCGTCACCCGGGGCACGAGCCGTGCGCTTGCCCACCCGAGAGCGTGCGAATCCACACATCAGCGCCCGCCGCGCGCGCCGCGACCGCGCCAGATCTCCCCCGCGCCGCCGCTGGTGCGCCGCTTGCTCCACCTGCCACATCGACCCCTTCCCAGGGAGCCACGCCATGGTCGAAAAGCGCCTCCTCTTTCGCGACGCCGCGCGCGCCAAGGTGCTCGAGGGCGCCAGCGCCCTCGCCGACGCGGTGCGCATCACGCTCGGCCCCCGCTCCAAGTCGGTCCTGATCGGCCGCAAGTGGGGCGTGCCGCAGGTCTGCAACGACGGCGTCACCGTCGCGC
The DNA here is from genome assembly GCA_011526585.1 of Deltaproteobacteria bacterium. GTDB lineage: Bacteria > Myxococcota_A > UBA9042 > PHBI01 > PHBI01 > WYBB01. The sequence continues at coordinate 5,777 of WYBB01000147.1, read as the reverse complement.
GCGAGGTCGCGCTCGGCGATCCCGAGCAGGACCTCGGCGCGCGCATGATGCGCGAGGCCGCCGTGCGCACGGGCGACGCCGTCGGCGACGCCACCACCACCTCGACCATCCTGGCGCACGCCCTCTTCGCCCAGGGCGTGCGCAACGTCGTCGCCGGCGCCAACGCCATCGAGCTCAAGCGCGGCATCGAGCACGGGCTCGGCGTCGCCGTCGCCACGATCTCCGCGCTCTCGCGCCCGGTCGAGAGCGACAAGGAGAAGCGCCAGGTCGCGACCGTCTCCGCGCACAACGACGAGGCGATCGGCGCGCTCATCGCCGACGCCATCAATCGCGTCGGCAAGGACGGCGTCATCACCGTCGAGGAGGCGCGCGGCACCGAGACCACCGTCGAGGTCGTCGAGGGCCTGCGCTTCGACCACGGCTACCTCTCGCCCTACTTCGTCACCAACCCCGACAAGATGGAGTGCGTGCTCGAGTCGCCGTACGTGCTGCTGGTCGAGAAGAAGATCACCAACGCCAAGGATCTGGTCACCATGCTCGAGCGCGTCATCGACGTCGCGCGCACGCTGCTCGTCGTCGCCGAGGACGTCGAGGGCGAGGCGCTGGCGACGCTCGTCGTCAACAAGCTCCGCGGCATGCTGCAGACGGTCGCCGTAAGAGCCCCCGGCTTCGGCGACCGCCGCCGCGCCATGCTCGAGGACATCGCCGTGCTCACCGGCGCCGAGCTCGTCTCGCCCGATCTCGGCAAGCGCCTCGACCAGGTCGACCACGCCCAGCGCGGTCGCGCCGCGCGCGTCGTCGTCTCCAAGGACACGACCACGATCATCGGCGGCGCCGGCGACCGCGCCCTCATCGCCGCCCGCGTCGAGCAGCTCCGCCACGAGCGCGAGCGCTCGACCAGCGACTACGACCGCGAGAAGCTCGACGAGCGCCTCGCCAAGCTCGCCGGCGGCGTCGCGGTCGTGCGCGTCGGCGCCCCCTCCGAGGCCGAGCTGAAGTCGAAGAAGGAGGCCTTCGAGGACGCCATCGCCGCCACCCGCGCCGCCGTCGCCGAGGGCATCGTGCCGGGCTGCGGGCTCGCGCTCTTGCGCGCTGCCGCCGCCATCGAGGCCGTCGACAAGGACTTCGACGGCGACTTCCGCACCGGCCTGCGCATCCTCGCGCGCGCGCTCGAGGCGCCGACACGCCAGATCGCCGAGAACTCCGGGCTCGATCCCGGCGTCGCCGTCGAGCGCATGCGCCAGGGCGAAGGCAACCTCGGCCTCGACGCGGCCACCTGTCGCTACGTCGATCTCTTCGAGGCCGGGATCCTCGACGCAACCAAGGCGGTGCGCGTCGCCCTCGAGAACGCCGTCTCGGTCGCGGGCGTGCTCCTGCTCACCGACGCGACGCTCACCGAGGTCGAGGACAAGGACGCCGACAAGGCGCCGGGAGCGCTCGAATGAACCCGTCGATCCCCCACCGTGTGCGCGACCTCGCGCTCGCCGCCGAAGGTCGCCGGCGCATCGCCTGGGCCCGGGCCGACATGCCGGTGCTCTCGCAGATCGCCGAGCGCTTCGTCCACGCGCGCCCGCTCGCCGGCGTGCGCGTCTCGGCCTGCCTGCACGTCACCACCGAGACCGCCAACCTCGTCACGACGCTGGCGGCCGGCGGCGCCTCGGTGCGCCTCTGTGCCTCCAACCCTCTCTCGACCCAGGACGACGTCGCCGCGGCGCTGGTCGCCGATCACGCCATCCCGGTCTTCGCCGTGCGCGGCGAAGGCGGCGAGGACTACTACCGCGACGTCGACCAGGCGCTCGCGCACCCCGACGGCGGCCTCACCTCACGCTCGACGACGGCGCCGATCTCGTCAGCCGCGTGCACACGACCTGGCGCGATCTGATCCCGGGTGTGATCGGCGGCATGGAGGAGACGACCACCGGCGTCATGCGGCTACGCGCCATGGCGGCCGCGGGCGAGCTGCGCTACCCGATGCTCGCCGTCAACGACGCCATGTCCAAGCACCTCTTCGACAACCGCTACGGCACAGGCCAGAGCACCATCGACGGGATCCTGCGCGCGACCAACCTGCTCCTGGCGGGCCGCGTCTTCGTCGTCGCCGGCTACGGCTGGTGCGGCCGCGGCATCGCCACCCGCGCGCGCGGCATGGGCGCGCACGTCATCGTGTGCGAGGTCGAGCCGCTGCGCGCGCTCGAGGCGCTGATGGATGGCTTCTCCGTGATGCCGCTGGTCGAGGCCGCGCCGCGCGACGACCTGATCGTCACCGCCACCGGTGACGCGCAGGTCGTCGGCGACGCCGCGCTTGCGGTGATCAAGGACGGCTGCGTGCTCGCCAACTCCGGCCACTTCGACGTCGAGGTCGACAAGCACGCGCTCGCCGCCCGCGCCACCGCGACCGAGCGCGTACGCGAGCACGTCGACGAATACCGCTTCGCCGACGGTCGCCGTGTGCGCCTGCTCGCCGAAGGCCGCCTCGTCAACCTCGCCGCCGCCGAGGGCCACCCCGCCGGCGTGATGGACATGAGCTTCGCCAACCAGGCGCTCGCCGCCGAGCACCTCGTCACGGTCTCGCGCGACCTGCCGCCCGGCGTGCACGAGATCCCCGCGCACATCGATCGCGAGGTCGCCCGCCTCGCGCTCGCGGCCCGCGGCGTGCGCATCGATACGCTGAGCGACGCACAGCGCGCCTATCTCGCCTCGTGGCGAGAAGGGACCTGAACGCCGCGGCGCTTCGCGACGCGCGGCCGTGCGCGCCTCACTTCGGCGGCAGGTACCCGCTCGCGCGCATGTCCGCCTCGACCGCCAGCACCCGCTGCGTCACCGCCAGCACCGCGTCAGGCGCGAGCGAGAGGCTGTCGATCCCGTGCTCGACCAGCCACGCCGCCAGCTCCGGGTGGTCGCTCGGCGCCTGGCCGCAGATCCCGATCGGCTTGCCCGCAGCATGCGCGCCGTCGATCGCACGCGAGATCATCGCGCGCACCGCCGGGTCGCGCTCGTCGAAGAGCGGCGCCAGGATCTCCGAGTCGCGGTCGACCCCGAGCACGAGCTGCGTCAGATCGTTCGAGCCGATCGAGAAGCCGTCGAAGATCGTGCCGAAGCGCTCGGCGAGGATCGCGTTGGAGGGGATCTCGCACATCACGTAGACCTCGAGCCCGGCCGCGCCGCGCACGAGGCCGTTGCGCTCCATCTCGGCGACGACGCTGCGCCCCTCGTCGAGCGTGCGGCAGAACGGCACCATCACCTTGACGTTGGTGAGCCCCATCACCTCGCGCACCTTCTTGAGCGCCTTGCACTCCAGCGCGAACGCGTCGCGGAAACGCGGGTGATAATAGCGCGATGCGCCGCGCCACCCGATCATCGGGTTCTCCTCGATCGGCTCGTAGAGCGGTCCACCGAGGAGCCCGCGATACTCGTTGGTCTTGAAGTCCGAGAGCCGCACGATCACCGGCCTCGGGAAGAACGCCGCCGCGATGAGGCCCACCCCCTCGGCGAGCTGGTCGACGAAGAAGCAGCGCTTGTCGTCATGCGCCGCCGTCCTCGCGGCGATCGTCGCCTTGAGCTGCGGGTCGTGCAGCCGCTCGAAGTCGATGAGCGCCTGCGGGTGGATCCCGATCGCCGAGCTGATGATGAACTCGATGCGCGCGAGCCCGACCCCGTCGTTGGGGATCTGCGAGAGCCTGAGCGCCTCGCTCGGCGCGCCGACGTTCATCATGATGTGCGTCTTCGGACGCTCGCCCCCGCTGGCGTCGATGCGCTCGACCTCGAACGGCACCGCCCCCGCGTAGACCCGCCCCTCGTCGCCGTGCGCGCACGAGACCGTGTAGACCTCGCCCGCGCGCATGAGCCGCGTCGCGTCCAGCGCGCCGACGATCGCCGGTACGCCGAGCTCGCGGCTCACGATGGCGGCGTGGCAGGTGCGCCCGCCGTGATCGGTGACGATCGCCGCCGCGCGCCGCATCACCGGCTCCCAGTCCGGATCGGTACGCGCCGCCACCAGCACGTCGCCGTCCCGAAAGGTGCCGAGCTGCGACGGGTCGTGCACGACGCAGGCCTTGCCGCTGGCGATCTTGTCGCCAACCGCGCGCCCGCGCACGACGATCTCCCCCTGGCCGCGCTCGTGGTAGCGCTCGAAGATTGCGCCGACCTTCTGGGAGTGCACGGTCTCGGGCCGCGCCTGCACGATCAGGAGCTCGCCGCTCACGCCGTCCTTGGCCCACTCGATGTCCATCGGCGTCGCCGCGCCACGTCGCCTGGTGTAGTGGTCCTCGATGAGGCACGCCTGGCGCGCCAGCTCGAGGATCTCGTCGTCGCCGAGCACGAAGCGCGCGCGCCGCTCGGGCGCGACCGCCTCGGTCTTCACGCGCCGCTCGCCGCCGGCGTCGTAGACGATCTGGAACTCCTTGCTGCCGAGCGAGCGCCGGATGATCGGCCGGTGTCCGCTCGCCAGCGTCGGCTTGAAGACGAGGTACTCGTCGGGCACGACCGAGCCCTGCACCACCGTCTCGCCGAGCCCCCACGACGCGCTGATCAACACCACGTCGCGGAAGCCCGACTCGGGATCGAGCGTGAAGATCACGCCGGCGCCCGCGAGGTCCGAGCGCACCATGCGCTGCACGCCGACCGAGAGCGCGACGTCGAGGTGATCGAAGCCGCGCTCGGCGCGATAGGAGATCGCGCGATCGGTGAAGAGCGAGGCGTAGCAGCGGCTCACCGTGTCGATCAGATCGTCGTCGCCGCGCACGTTGAGGTAGGTCTCCTGCTGGCCGGCAAAGCTCGCCTCGGGCAGGTCCTCGGCGGTGGCGCTGCTGCGCACCGCGACGTCGAGGTCGTGTGCGACGCCGGCCTCGGACCGGAGCCGCGCGTAGGCCGCGCGCACCTCCTCGGTCAGCGCCGCCGGCAAGCGCGCGCGCCGGATCGCCTGCCGCACGGCGAGGCCACGGCGCTGCAGCTCGGCGACGTCGTCGAGGTCGAGCCCGGCGAGGGTCTCGCGGATCACCGCCTCGAGACCGTTTTCGCGCAGGAACTCCCGATACGCGCTCGCCGTGATGGCGAAGCCGTCGGGGACTTTCACACCGAGGTGTGTGAGCTCGCGCACCATCTCGCCGAGCGAGGCGTTCTTGCCGCCGGTCTCGGGGATGTCCTCGATGCGGATCTCTGCGAACCAGCGAATGAATCGAGACGTCACAGGCGCTCCTCCGCGAACGAGCCGGGTGCGATCATCCGAGCCGCACCGCTCAGTGCACGCCTCATGCCGGCAGGTACGCTGCCCTACGCCAGCGCGAAGAGGCGCCGCGCGTTGTCCGCGGTGACCTCGGCGGTCTCCGCCACCGACCAGCCGCGCACCCGCGCCAGCGCCTCGACGACGTAGCCGAGATGGGCGGGGCGGTTGGGTCGGCCACGCACCGGCTCGGGGCTCTGATCGGGCGCGTCGGTCTCGACCAGCACGCGATCGCGCGGCGCGATCGCCGCCGCCTCGCGCAGCCGCCGCGACTGCGCAAAGGTCAGCGTGCCCGAGAACGACAGGTGCAGCCCGAGCGCCAGGAGCCGCCGCGCGAACTCCGCCGAGCCCGAGAAGCTGTGCACCACACCGCCCGCGGCCGGCAGCCCCTCCTCGCGCAGGACCTCGAGCGCCGGCTCGTCCGCGCGCAGGAGGTGCAGGACCACCGGCAGCTCGAAGCGCCTCGCCATGCGCAGCTGCTCGCGGAAGACGTCGATCTGCCGCGGCAGCGCGGCCTTCGTCGCCTCGCTCAGCCGATCGAGCCCGAGCTCGCCGAGCG
>WYBB01000146.1 GCA_011526585.1 Deltaproteobacteria bacterium | reverse complement strand
GCTGCTCGAGATGGCCGATGTCCAGGCGATCACGCCCCTCGAGGCCGCGCTCATGCAGATGTGAGCGCGGGGTAGGCGGGCAGGCCGTCGACGAGGTTGTTCTCGCGCCACTTGATGTTGCAGCCGAGGCTCGGGCGCTGCTCGACGGCGACCGGGCGGCCCGCGAGCACGTCGTCGATCGCCTGGGCGAGATCCTCGCCGGTCACCGGCACGCCGTTGTGCGGGCGGCTGCCGTCGAGCTGGCCGCGATAGACGAGGCGGCGCACCTGGTCGAAGAGGAAGAAGTCGGGCGTGCAGGCCGCGTGGTAGGCGAGCGCGACCTCCTGGGTGGGGTCGAAGAGGTAGGGGTAGGGGAGCTCGTAGCGGCGCTTGGCCTCGGCCATCGCCTCGGGGCCGTCCTGCGGGTAGGCGACGGGATCGTTGCTGGCGATGCCGACGACGGCGACGCCTCTGGCCTGCCACCCGCGCACGAAGCCCGAGAGGGCGTCGCGCACGTGAACGACGTAGGGACAGTGGTTGCAGACGAAGATCACCAGAAGCGCGGGCGCGGCGGCGAAGTCGTCGCGCGCGACGAGGCGCCCGTCGGTGTCGGGCAGGCGGAAGTCGGGGGCCTGGGTGCCGAGCGGCAGCATGGTCGAGGGGGTGCGGGCCATGGTCTCACTCCTCCGTGAAGGGACGTGCGCTGACGATCGATCAAGATGGGGACGATCGGGAAAAGCGGGAAGGGATGGCAGCGACTCCTTCGAGATCGAGCCGGCTGTGCGCGGTGGCGCCGGCGGCGATCACCAGGACGCCGTCGTCGCCGATGAGCTCGAGCATGCCGCCGCGCATGCCGAGTAGGCGCAAGCGGAAGCGCGGCTCGGTCGCGCGCACGGTGCGATGGCCCCAGCGCCAGCGCATGAGCTCCCAGCCGTGCGTCCAGGCGGCGCCGTCGAAGGCGAGCGTCTCGCGAGCGAAGCGCTTGACCAGCGGTACCGCGAGCAGGACCGCCCCCATCACGACGAGGATCGGCGCGAAGATGAAGCCGACGACCGGCTCGCGCTGCACCTCGGTGAAGGCGATGACGCCGACGGCGACGAGGCTCGTGCCGAAGATCGCCAGCAGGCCCTGCAGCGCGGCGCCGCGCGAGACGGCGAAGCGCTCCTGGTGATGTGCGCTGGCGCGCGGTGGCCCCGTTGTGTCGGAGGCGGCGGGTGCGCCGGGCGCCGACAGATCGGAGATCGTCAGGCGCGCGGCGAGGCGCTCGCCGATCCCCATGATGGCGCCGCGGTCGTCGCTCTCGGCGAGCACGACCTCGGGGCGGTCGCGCAAGCCGAGCACGAGCATCCAGCGCTCGATCGTGTCCTTGCCGGGCTGCGCCAGGGGGCGCACCGCGAGGCCGGCGACGTCGCGCAGCGCGAGCCACCAGGTGTCGCCCTGGCGGGTGACGCCGAGGCCGAGCCGCCCTTGGGCGCTGTCGAGGAGGAGCGCGCCGTGGCCGCGCAAGAGCACGACCCCGACGGCGATCAGCGTGCCGGCGAAGAGCGCGCCGAGGAGCGCGACCACCAGCCGCTCGACGTCGGTGACGATCGGATCGGCGACGAGCGCGACCGCGAGCGCGATCACCAGGAGCGCCGCGGCCAGCGAGGCGACCGCGGTGCCGACGTTGCGCGTCGGCGGCAGCACCTCTTCGATCATGACTCGTCCTTCTTCGGGGGCGGCGAGAAGCGCGCCGCCAGCCCGCGCGCCAGGAGCTCGAAGTTCGGCGGCGCCGGCTGGGCCGCCGAAGCGCGCGCGAAGATCAGCGGGATCTTCTTGGGATCCGCGATCGCAGGCCTGGCGCGCGGCTCATCGGAGCGCTCGGCGGGTGGCGCAGCCGGCTCGGCGACCGGCGGGCCGGAGCGCACCTCGAAGGGCGGGGCGGCCACGGGGTGACCCTCTTCGTCGCGCGCCATCAGGAGCACGCCGAGCGGGCGATCGACCGGCACGAAGACGCGCGCGCGTCCCGCGGCGGCCTGGGCGGGCACGCGGATCAGCTCGCGCAGGAGCATGAGCGGGTCGAGCGTGGTCGGGTCGAGAGCACCCGGCCCGTCGGGGGCGGTGAGCAGGATCCACACGTGCAGCTCGTGCGCGACAAAGGGCGGCCAGGTGAGGTCGAGCGCGCCGGTGGCGCTCGCGACCGGGACGAAGAGCGGCGTGGGCGCGTCATCGATCATATGCGCCAGAGCTCGATCTTGAGGAGGGCGAAGAGGTTCCAGAGCGCGTGCACGGTGATCGGCACCCAGAGCGAGCCGCTCCACTCGTAGAGCAGGGCGAGGCCGACGCCGAGCGCGGTCAGGGGCAGGACGAGCGTCGGCTGGAAGTGCACGGCCGCGAAGGCGAGTCCCGAGAGCAGCATCGCCAGCCCCTTGCCGTGCTGGTCACGCAGGTTGCGGTAGACGAAGCCGCGGAAGACGAGCTCCTCGGCGAGCGGCGCGAGCACGACGGCGCCGAGGCCGATGAGCAGCATGAGCCCGGGCGAGCCCTGATCGACGATGAGCTGCACGACGCTCTGCAGATCGGGCGGCCGGCGCAGGATGACGAGGTTCAGGTAGTCGGCGGCGCGCACGAGTGTCATCGCCAGCGCGATCCCCGGCACGAGCCAGAGCAGGATCACCTTGGCGCGCGCCGTGTGCGTGAGGCCGATCGCGGTCGGCACCGTGCGCGGATCGCGTGGCACGCGCGCCCAGAGATCGATGAACGCGATCGCCAGCGCGATCCCGGCGAGCGACTGCAGGACCATCGTCACGCCGATGAGCGTGGGTCCGGCGGCGAGCGTCGCGACGGCGATCATCAGCACGAAGCCCGCGACCTGGAACGCGACGAACCAGGCGCAGAGCACGCGCCAGGTCCGCTCCAGGATGAACGGCGAGGGCGTGAGGTCGGCGGCGAGCCCGCGCTGGGCGAGGCGCTGGCGCAGGAACATCGGCATCAGCACGAGCACGACCAGGCCGAGCGTCGGCAGGAGGAAGATCTCGAGGCCGCTGACGATCGTCCAGCGGGAGACGGCGGACTCGGCGATGGCGACGGCGTCGGCCGCGGCCGCCTGGGCGCCGGGGTCGTCGAGGTTGGCGAGG
>WYBB01000145.1 GCA_011526585.1 Deltaproteobacteria bacterium | reverse complement strand
CGGTCGCGCGCGACGCTGGCGCGCACGATCGCCCAGGCCATCGCGGGGCGCTGGCCGGAGCCCATGAACGAGGCGGAGTAGGCGTCGGACCAGCGGCCGCGCTCGGCGAAGAACCAGGCGCGCTTGGCGCGGGCGGTGAGGTCGTCGGGCGCGTGCTGGACCGCGGCGACGAAGAGCGCCTCGGCGCGCTCGAGCGCGCCGTCTTCGGCACGGTGCTCGGCGAGGTCGGCGAGCGCGCTGCCGAGCGCCTTGCAAGCCGCGCCGCCGCAGGGGGTGAGATCGGCGACGCGCGCCTCGAGCACCTCCTTGGCGAAGGCGCGCTCGGAGGTCGCGCGCGCGGCGGAGGCGAGGGCGGCGAGCTCGATCACGGCGGCCTCCGGCTCGTTCATGAGGCGAGCCTGCGCGCGCACGGCGGCGAGGGCGCGGGCGGCGCGATCGAGGTCGTGCTCGTCGAGGGCGGCGAGACCGGCGCGCACCTCTTCGATCAGGGTGAGCCGGCGGGAGGCGCGGGAGAGGCCGCGCTCGGCGAGGGCGAGGGCGCTGGAGTCGGCGGCCTCGCGGGCGAGCAGGACGGCGCTGCGCCAGGAGGCGATGGCGAGGTCCCAGGCGCCCTCCTCTTCGAGCGCGGCGGCGGTGTGCATGTGGGCGGCGGCGTCGACGGTGAGCGCGTTGCCGCCCTGGACGCCGCGCGAGCGCGCGTAGGCGTGCCACTTCTCGAGCTGCGCATCGGGCGCGCGGACCTTGCCATGGCGGCGGATGAGCTCGGCGAAGTGGGCCTCGCAGGCGCTCCAGCGAGCGGCGCCGCAGAGCGCGTAGCCGAGCTGGAGGGCGGCGCCGTGGTGCTCCGGGTCGCGCGCGAGGATCGCCTCGAAGGCGGCGATCGCTTGTGGGTGCAGACCGAGCGAGGCGAGCGCGCGGGCGCGCACCCAGGCGGCGGAGTCGTCGTGCTCGTCGCGGGACAGCGCGGCCTCGGCGCGGCGGATGGCGGCGACCTGCTCGAGCTCGGAGGCGCGCGCGGCGTCGCCGGGGGACTGGCGCAGGAGCGCGACCAGCGCGCGCTCGGCGTCTTCCCAGCGGCCATGGCGGAGATCGTGGCCGAGCTCGAGGGTGCGGATGACGCGCTCGGGATCGGCGGCGAGCGAGGGGGCGCGCGGGGCGCCGTGAACGATCCAGGTCGCGTAGATCTCGACGAGGCGGAAGCGCCAGGTGAGGTAGCTCCAGGGCTTCGAGAGGATGTAGTCGAAGAAGGCCTCGAGATCGGCGGCGTTCGTGGTGGCGAAGATCTCGCCGAGGCGGCGACCTCGGAAGGCGCCGCGATCGATCGGATCGGCGTAGACCTGGCGGGCGAGGTCGGCCTGGGCGTGGATCTCGGCGACCATGGCGTCGAGAGCGCGCGGCGCGGCGGCGCGAGGGTCGGCGAGCAGGTCGCCGAGCGAGAAGAAGGCGCGCTGGTCGTCGAGCGTGCGCAGGTCGAGATCGAGGGTCGCGAGCCAGAAGACGTGCGAGGCGCGCAGGTAGCGCAGCGTCCTGGGCGGGAGCTCGAGCGGCCAGGCGACGTGATCGCCGACCTTGGGCTGGCGGCGCACGTCGCGCAGGCGCAGGAGGGTCGAGGTCTCGTCGACGCGCACGACGTCGGCGAGCGCGATGGTGAGCCCGAGCTCGACGGGCGGGGTCTTGCGATCCTCGCGCGGCGGGTCGCGGGGCGAGACGGGCAGCGCGCGGGCGTCGTCGGGGAAGCGGTCGCGGCGGCCATGGGCGACGACGATGTGGGCGTCGTCGGGCACGGCGATGACGTGCGTGGCGGCGCGCACGGGGCGGGGCGGCTCGGCGGGGGGCGCGGCGAGGGCGAGCGCGAGGGCGATGAGGGTGGGGCTCATGCGTGGGGTGGCGAGTGGAGCCTCGGGGGCGTGGGGTGTGGGCGCCTGGGGCGTTGCGGGCGAGGAGCGCGCGCGGGCGCTGGCGAAGAGACGGACGAACGACCGGTAAATCGAACGGTCGACGGAAATAGTTCCTGCCATAACACGGAGGTGTGGCCCGAGGGTTGAAACGAATCGCGCGGCCGAGCAAGCTCGGCGGCCAATCGATACGTCGCCGCCGCGCCTGGAGGGTGGGATGAGCCCGAAGTCGACAATCGCCGTGCTGTTGGGGTGGGCCCCGCTCCTGGGTTGCGGCGACGAGCTCGCGCCGGGCGAGGCGGACACGCAGATCCTCGTCGACACGGCGAGCCCCGAGACGAACGACACCGGCGCGCCGGAGGTCGAGGTGAGCGACCCGTCGGTCCTGCACCTGAGCGCGATCACGCCGGCGGAGGGGCGCACGTCCGGGCTCGAGGAGGTGCAGCTCTCGGGCGGTGGGCTCGGCGACGTGGTCGAGGTGCTCTTCGGCGATACGCCGGCGATCGACCCGTTCGCGGTCAATGACCACCTTCTCGTCGCGCTGACGCCGCCGCGACCGCGCGGGCTCGTCGACGTGACCGTGGTCACCGGGGACGGGCGGCGGGCGACGCTGCCGCTCGCGTTCGCGTTCGCCGACCCGGTGCAGGTCACCGCGGTCAGCCCCGAGAGCGGCCATTGGCTCGGCGGCGAAGAGCTGACGGTCTACGGTGAGGGCTTCGGCGAGGACGCGGTCGTGATCGTCGGTGGGCGGCCGGCGCTGGAGGTGCGTCTCATCGACGGCTCGACGCTGAGCGCGGTCACCCCCGAGGGCACGCCGGGGCGGGTCGACGTTTTCGTCTCGAGCGACGAGGGGGTCGGGCGACTGCGCGCTGGGTACGAATATGTGGGCGAGGTGCTGCCCGAGAGCACGGCGGTGATCGAGGGCGTCAGCCCGGCGCGCGGCCCGGTCGCGGGGGGCACGCCGATCGTCGTGACGGGGCGAGGCTTCCAGAGCGGCGCGGCGCTGAGGGTCGGCGCGCTGGCGGCGAGCGAGGTCGTCGTGGAGTCGAGCACGCGCTTGCGGGCGAAGACGCCGGCGGGCAGCCCGGGGGCGGCGACGGTGCGCGTCCTGCAGAGCGGCGCGACGAGCGCGCTCGAGGGTGGGTTCGTCTATGATGGTCCCGCGGCGGTGTGGGTGGTCGATCCGCCGCTCGGCGCGATCTCGGGCAACCTGCGCGTGACGATCCACGGCAACGGTTTTCCGACCGGCGGTGACGTCGAGGTGCGCTTCGCGGGGCGGGCGGCGAGCGAGGTCGAGGTCGTCGACGCGCACACGATCGTCTGTCGCACGCCGCCGGGCGAGGTCGGGCTGGCCGCGGTCGAGGTGAGCGGCGGCGGTGTGAGCGCGACGCACCCGCGAGGGTTCACGTATTTCGATCCTGCGGCGACGCCGGGCACTTGGGGTGACCCGATCGCGGGGGTGCTCAACGTGACGGTGCAGGATGCGCGGGCGGGAACGCGGCTCGAGGGGGCGACGGTGGTGGTCGGTCCGAGCACGCAGACGCCGCTACGCGGGTTCACCGACGCCAACGGGCAGATCACGTTCAGCAGTGAAACGCTGGTCGGGCCGCAGACGGTGACGGCGAGCATCGCGGGCTACCAGGTCTTCCAGCTCGCGGGCTTCGACGCGGAGAACGTGACCGTGCCGCTGGAGCGGATCCCGAAGTGTTCGGATCTCGAGGATATTCCGTGTGAGCAGATCATCGAGCCGCCGCCGGTGGCGTTCCTGGTGGCGCGCATCGTCGGCTCGGAGAAGGGGCCGACGATCCCGTTCGGAGAGTGCCGAGACTGGCGCGACGCGCCGAGCGGAATGTGCCAGCCGTGCGTGGTGGACAGTGACTGCGAGGGCGTGCGCGGGGGCGGTGGGGGTGAGCTCGGCGAGGGGGATGTCTTCGGAGCGAGCGCGATCTGCCGCGAGCTCGGGAGCGAAGGCGCGTTCTGCAGTTTCGCGTGTGAGAGTGACACCGATTGTGGTGGGGGCTTCGTGTGTCTGGACCCGACGGGGCAGGAGCTCGACAAGCGGTGCGTGCCGCCGCCCGGAGAGCCGGCGGTCTATTGTGATCAGACCGAGCCGAGCATGGGGTCGAACGACATGATCCTGTACCCCGGGGTGCGGGTGCCGCCGACGAAGGTCGTCGAGGTCCCGATCCACCTCGGGGACTTTGCGGTCTTCTGTTGGAGTGGGGTCGAGGTGCGGGGCGACTTCAGGCCGAGCTTCCTCGGCGTGACGCGCAACCTCGGGGCCTACGCCGATGGCGAGATCGTCGAGACGGAGGTCGCGATCGACATCCCGCTCGCGCAGCGCGTGGTGATCGAGGTCGAGAAGCCGGCGAACGCGGTCTTCGGGCAGGAGCTGACGGTCGTGAGGACCGGGTTGAACCTGGGGGGAGATGGGCTCCTGGAGTTTCCGGCGCGGCGTGGGTTCCTGAGCGATCGCTTCCACCTGAACGTGCCGGCGGCGCTGACGGGCGAGTTGTATGACGCGACCTGGGAACTGTACACCGAGGTGGACGTGTCGCCGCTCAACGGGGGGTCGGCGCTGTACGAGCGTGGGATCGAGCGGCTCGACAGCGACATCGACTACGTGAGGCGCGATGGTGGGTGGGTCCCGTTCGAGGGACCGGCGATGACGACGCGCGCGCTGGCGACCTGGCAGGAGGGCGGTGGAATCGAGACGGTGGTCGCGGTGGGCGAGAAGGGCACGATCCTGAAGAGGTATGGACAGACCTGGGCGCACATGAACGGCGTCACCGACCGCGAGCTGATGGGGATCGCGGTCGCGCCGTCAGGCGAGGGCGCGACGGTGAACGCCATCGCGGTGGGACAAGGCGGGGTCATGGCGCACTGGGATGGCCTCCGGTGGCGACTCGAGGAGAGCGGCACGCTGGCGACGATCGAGGCGGTGTCGTTCGGTTCGGGGGAGGTGGCGTTCGCGGTCGCGGGGCCGTACGTGCTGCGCTGGGATGGGCAGGCGTGGGCGCGTGTGCACGAGGCGAGTCGGGGGCTGCACGGGGTCGTGGGCTTGTCGGGCGATGAGGTGATCGCCGTCGGTGATGGGGGATTGGTGGTTCATGGTCAGGGTGCCGGTTTTGACGAGCGCGTGATCGGGGCGGTGGCGCTGCGCGCGGTGGCGCGGACGGCTGCGGGGATCGTGGTGGTGGGCGACGGTGGGCTCGCGGCGGTGCGCGTGGGGGAGACCTGGCAGATCGAAGAGACGCCGACGGGGTTCGACCTGAACGCGCTGTGGGCCCACGGGGACTCGGTGTGGGCCGTTGGCGCGCGGGCGACCATCCTCGAGCGCGGAGGAGGCGGCGTGTGGGCCGCGGCGACGGTGGGCCCGACGCGTTCGACCTTGCGGGCGGTGGCGGGAGCCGGTGGTGAGATCTACGCGATGGGGTCGCACGAGCTGGTGTTGGGGCCGCTGCTCGGGGTGCCGGAGGACCTGGTGCCAGCGCCAGGTGGCGTCCTCAACGATCGTCTGAGCTGGACGGCGCGGCAGGGGCTCGATCCGCATTTCAGCATGATCGAGTTCGAGAGTGAGATCGGGCCCTGCTCGGCGTGTGGGTTCTTGTTCATGCTGCCCTATTCCGAGTGGCGCACGGTCCTGCGTGGGGATCTCTTCGAGGCGCATTTCCCGGATTTCGGCGGACTACCGAACACGGTGGCGCTGGGGCGCGGGTTCAAGGGCATGACCCTGTATCGGGTGCGCGCCGACGAGAGTTTCGACTTCGATCACACGGCAACGACGGGCTTCTTCGGAGGCACATGGCGGGCCTGGGCGTGGCGCACCGAGGCGTTCCTGCACTGAGCGCCCAGGGGTGACCGGCGACCTCGACATTCGAAGAGCCGCGCATCGGCGATGAACCGCCCCGACGAGGCCCTCCAAGATTCACCGCTAATATGCGGATCACTTGCATGCCCCAAAGCGACCTTGATGGAGGTGCACAGGGAGAAGGCAAGTGACGACACCGCGTCGCGTCGTGAAGGGACAGGTCTGGGCGGTCGTGCGACGTACGCACGAGCGAGAGCTCCTACTGCGACCGGAGCCGTGGTTGGCCGAGCTCTTCGCCTACGCACTGGCGATCGCACAACAGAAGACGGGTGTAAGGTTGATCGCGTTCGAGGCGATGTCGAACCACATTCACGTCGTGGTCGAGGACATACCCGGCCGCTTGCCCGACTTCATGAACGAGCTGAACGAGCTCGTGGCGAGAGCGGTCAATTCGGAGATCGGCAGGCGTGATTCGCTGTGGGAGGGAGCAGGAGCGAAGTGGACGGCCTTGCTCACGCCGGAGGCGATCGAGGAGAGCGTGGCGTACACGATCCTGAACTGCGTCGAGGCCGGACTGGTTCCTGTCGCGCGCGCCTGGGGCGGGTTCGTGACCTTGCCGGGGACCTTGGGGACGGAGCGCATCGTTCGCCGGCCTGAGCTGAAGTTCTTCACGGACCGGACGGTCATGCCGGAGGAGGTGACGCTCCGCATCGACGTGCCGACGACGCACGCTGGACTCGGCGCGCACGCTTGGAGGCAACGGATCGGCAGGCGCGTCAAGAATGGGGAGGCCGAGCACCAGGCGAGGATCGGCAAGGGCAATTTCGCGGGCATGGCCAAGGTCCTGGCACGACCGCGGAGAAGCAGGCCCACAACCGACGAGCCGTTGCGTTCGTCGACGCCGCTTGCGAAGGCCGGCGCCGTACCAAACGCCCGGTCGCTGATCAGCGGCTACCGTGAGCTGTACCGCGCCTTCCTGAAGTCCTACCGCTCGGCCTACGAGATCCTGCGTGATGCGGGCAAGGCGATCTTCCCATGGGGAACCTGGCGTTGGCATCGGCAGGGTGGGCAAGGGTGCGCCGATCCACCGCGCACGCTGCAAGCGGTCGCCTGAGCCACCGCGCCTTCCGCCCCGTCCGCCTCGACCTGGTAGCGTCATTCAACCGAGACCGGAGCCCCCGGCGGCCTCGCTGCGCCCGGCGTCCGCCTTCGCTGTCGCAGCCCCACAGGAATCATGGTCTCGGACACACTTCCCTCGGTATGTGTTCGTTCGATGGTCGTGTTCGTGCCTGTCCGTTCCCTCGCGGACACACTTCCCTCGGTATGTGTTCGTTCCCCGATTCAACCGAGACCGGAGCCCCCCGGCGGCCTCGCTGCGCCCGGCGTCCGCCTTCGCTGTCGCAGCCCCTCAGGAACCATGGTCTCGGACACACTTCCCTCGGTATGTGTTCGTTGGCGGAAAAACGAAGAGGCCGGCGTTCCGATTTGAACGCCGGCCTCTTGAGAGAGACTCAAACCGGGGGCCCGCAGGCGCGCGCCCCCAAGTTCGAGCTATCAGTCAAACATCAGTTCGGGCACTGGTCACCGGCGGGCACAGGACGGTTCGCCGTCTTCGAGTTGCCGCTGGTGTCGCTGGCCGTGATGTTGATCGTCGAGCCGTTGCCGCCCGGGTTGCCGAGCGGGTTGGTCCCGGTGGGCACCGTGCAGCGGAAGCTGACCACGCTCAGCGGCGGGAAGTACATCCACGCGTCGTTGCGGTGGTCGAACATCGTGATGCCCTGGGTGTTCCAGCCGTTGGCGTCCGTGACCCAGTCGGGCCACGGGTCGTTGGCGGTGTACCAGTTCGGCGCGTAGCTCGTGTAGCTCGCCGGGGTCGGGAGCGGCACGGTGTTGTTGAGCGCCGTCGACGTCCCGGTGTCGCGCACGATCGGTGCGCAGGTGATGCCCGCCAGCGGGGCCGAGCTGCCACCCTGACGCACGACGATCGAGGCCGCGCCGCCCAGGACCTCGCGGTCCTCGGGATCGACGAGGGGGTCTTCGAGGTCGAGGCTGGCGAAGCCGAAGACGTTGAACGTCAGAGCATCGTTGTCGTCGCCGTCGCAGGAGTCATCGACGCCCTCCTCCGCGATGATCGACTCGTCCTCGTCGCCCTCGGCGCCGAGCACGTAGACGAGCAGGTCAGGCGGCACCTGGTCGGTGACTTCGAGTGCCGCGCTGAACGGCCCGCAGAGCGGGGTGATGTCGCTGCCCACCGAGCCCGTGCAGGCACGGACGCGGTAGAACACGCTCTGGCCCTGCTGGAAGGGAAGCCCCTCGCAGTACGAAGGCGCACCGAAGCCTCCGTTGCACACGGGCGCCGGCCCCACGTCCTGACCGAGGACGGCGAGGCCCGGACGAGCCGTGCCATCATCCGCCGGGGTCAGCGCCGTGCCGGCCGCGGTGCAGTCATCACCCGGGGTCAGCTGGCAGTCCTCGACCACCGCCCACAGGAGGTAGTCGTCGATGTTACCATCCTCGGCCGAGGCGTAGTACTCGTACCAGCGCGTACCAGCGCCCACGGTGCCGGCCGGGGCACCCTGGAGCACGCTGTGACGCATATGCACCATGACATCGGTGCTGTCGACCTGCGTCACGAGCACGAGCAGCGGGGCCGCGGTCGGCGCGGTCGGCGGAGCGACGTCAGGCGTCGTCGTCTGGAAGCAGAACTGCGGGTGCCAGCCCGAACCGACCGTCGGGCCACCAGGCTCGGGGCTCGCCGGCTCGGTCGCGCCACCGACGTTCTCGGAGAGATCGTTGCTCTGGATGCCGTCGTTGTCGGTCAGCACGATGTTGGAGGTCAGCTGGTAGGCGATGCAGTAGATCGCGCCCGGGTCCTGCAGGGTCTCACCCTGG
This sequence comes from Deltaproteobacteria bacterium, assembly GCA_011526585.1. Classification (GTDB taxonomy): domain Bacteria; phylum Myxococcota_A; class UBA9042; order PHBI01; family PHBI01; genus WYBB01. Next base: position 8,643 of record WYBB01000145.1, on the reverse strand, counting down.
ATCAGGCTGAGCGTGACCGTGCTGTTGGCCGCGTTGACGACCGGCGGGGTCGGCGTCGTGGCGACGAGGTCGTAGCTGCTCGTCGCGTTCATGTCGCCACCGGTGTAGCGGTAAAGGCGGACGAAGTTGCGGCTGTGGTAGACCGTGAACTCCGGCGGCACCGTGAAGGTGAGCGAGATGGTCCCGCCCGCCGGGAAGTCGCGGGTGCCCTGGAAGTCACCGCAGTCGATCGGGTTGTTGTCACCCGTCGAAAAGTCGCAGTCCTCCGGCACGTAGAAGCCGTCGTTGTTGCTGTCGGTGTAGGTACCCACCGTCGTCGACACCAGCGTGATGTGGTTCTGGGTCGTGAAGGTGAGCTGGCCCTGCACGTAGGTGCCGATGGCGCTCACGTCCTGCACGTCGTCCATGTCGACGTAGATCTTGTAGAAGATCGTGTAGGTCGTGTTCGGCTTGAGCCAGCCGGGGCTGCCCGAGCCGGAGTTCGAACCGAGCACGAGACGGCCGTCCTCGACGCCGTCGTCGGTGTCGACGCGGCCGATCGTGTAGCCCGAAAGCTCGTTGCCGTCCTCGTCGACGATGCTGATGAGGCTGTCGACACAGTCGGTGGGCGCCGAGTTCGGGATGTTGCAGAGCGCGTCACCCCCGGGCAGCTCGATCGCGTTCGAGAAGTCGAGGAAGATCTGGCGGAGGTAGTTCACCGTCAGCACCGGCTCGAGGTTCGAGTCGACGAAGACGATGCTCTGCTCGAGCGGATTTACCTTGAAGTCGATGTAGCCGTTGACGCGCCCGGCGCCGTCCGCCGCGACCGCGTCGTAACGGATCGTGTACCACTCACCGGGGATGAGGTCCTCCGCCGGGTTGAGGATCACGTTCGAACCATCGACCGTGAAGACCGAGGTCATCAGATCGCGGGTCTGGTCGGCGTTGTCGTGGTCGACCCAGCCGTCCGCGTTCTCGATGGTCACGAGCGTCAGCGCCGCGTTGATGTCCTTCGAGAAGGTCAGCGTGATGTTGGCGGTCGGGTCGAGGAGGACCGCTTCGTTGTTGCCGGTGAGCGGGATGTCCGCGAACCAGAACGCGAGGTCATCCGCCGGGCGCACGCAGAAGTCGAAGACTCGCGGCGAGGTGGTGTCCCAGTCGCCCGGGATCGACGACGCGACCTGCACGACGAGGGTGTAGTTGCCGTCGATCACGAGGTCCGCGGCCGGGTCGACGATGAGCGTCGTGCCGTCGACGGTCGCCGTGCTGGCGATCGGGAAGGTCGTCCAGGTGTTCTTGGGGTCGTCCGAGGTGTGGTCGGTCGGGTACTGGCGGATGTTGCGGAAGAGCTGGATCACCGTGCCATCGACGGTGAGGTCGGGCGGCATGTTGTAGAAGAGCGCGAGGTTGCCGTCCGGCGCGAGCGCCCAGTCCTCGCCGCAGGCGTCCTCATCCGCGAAGCCCTGGCCCTCGAACTGAATGCCGTCCTGGGTCCGGAACTTGAGGCAATCACCATCGAGGTGACCGACCACCGTCGGGCCGCAGGCGTTGGCCTGGGTGAAGAGCTGATCGTCGATCGCCGACTCGCAGCCCGAGACCGTCACGGTGTACTCGGTGCCGGTGCTGAGCGCCTCGGCCGGGGTGAAGGTCGCGGTCATGAAGTCCGCGCTCCACTCGAGCGTGCCCTCGACCTCGCCGAGGCCGATGCGGCAACCCTCGGGCTTCATCGAGCGCGAGAAGGTCATCGTGATCGCGCTGGTGACGTCGAAGTCGCCGTAACGATAGTCCTCCCAGTTGTTCATGGTCAGGAACGGCGGATCGTTGGTCGGCGCGAGGAAGATCTCGACCTTGTCGTGATCGAAGATGTCGAGGTTGGCGCAGTACGCCTTCGACTCGTAGTCGAACCCGTTGAAGGTGCTCGGCGCGGCGAAGACGCGCACACCCCAGTTGCCGGTGTTCGGGATGTTGGTGAAGGTGAAGCGGCCGGTCTCGTCGGTGGTCGTGATGAAGCGATCCGGCGAGATGTCGATCGACGTCGTCTGGTCACCATTGCCCTCGCCACCGGTGGTCGGCGAGCCGCAGTTGACGCCGAAGTCGGCGACGACCGTGATGCCCGCGGCCGGAACGACTTCCTCGTCGTTCACGTACCAGATCTTGCCGGTCTCGGTCCCGGTGAACGGGAAGAGGTACAGATCCTTGGTGGTGTTGCACTCCTCGTCCTGGTCCCACCAGCAGCCGCAGTCGCCGCTGCTCTCACGCTCGAACGGGTAGTCGCCCGGCGCGCAGCCCTGGCCGCAGTTGCTGCAGCAGCCGTTGTTGAACGGGGCGTCGCAGCTGACCTGGTGGGTCAGACGGCGGATGGTGTGCGTGCCGTCGAGCGGCTCGAAGGTCATGCGGAAGGTGCCCGGCGAGAGGTCGTCGAACTCGTAGTAGCCCAGCGCGTCGCTGGTCGAGGTCTCCGGGGCGCCCTTGTGGATGATCGTCACGCGCACGTTCGCGAGGCGAGCGTTGGTGGTGTAGTCGGTGACGATGCCGTGGATCGAGCCGAGGTGCTCGACCGTCGGGAGGCAGGTGCCGCCGTAGCACGAGAGGCCGAGGTTGCAGCCCGAGCCGTCGATGCACTGGCCATTGAGGCCGCCGGCCACGATCGGCTCGCAGGCGCCGAGGTGGTTGCAGACGAGGCCGTCATCGCAGGTGCCGTTGGCGTAGCAGAGGCCGCCGTCCTGACCGTGCGGCACGGTGACCTGGGTGCCCGACGGCACGCAGGTGCCGAGGTCGCACACGAGGCCGCCGTTGCAGGTCCCGTTCGGCCAGCAGGGCTGGTTGAGGGCGCCGAAGTCGATCGGCTCCTCAACGGCGCACTCGGCGTGGCTCTCGTTGCCCGTGACGGTCACGATGCACTCGAGGCCCGCGTTGCACGTGCCGTTCGGGAAGCACGCCGCGCCGGCGGTGCCGACCTCGAGCGTGTCGTCCACCTCGCAGACGGTGCCGTTGCAACGAAGACCAGCGTTGCACGTCCCGTTCACGAGGCAGGCGCCGCCGATGGTGCCCGAGGGGATGGTGTCGTCGACCTCGCAGACGTCGGCGACGCACATCAGACCCGGGTTGCACGAGCCGTTCGCGTAGCAGGTGCCACCGATCGAGCCGCGCGGGTTGGCGTTGACCTCGCAGAGGTTCGCCACGCAGATGAGGTCACTGCTGTTGCAGGTGCCGTTCGGGAAGCACGCGGCGCCAAGGGTGCCGACCGGGAGGGACGTGTCCTCGATGCACAGCGCGTTGCTGCAGACGAGCCCGTCGTAGCACTCGCCGTTGCCGAAGCAGGCCCCACCAAGCGTGCCCTCTGGCGGACCCTCAACGCAGATGTTGGTGTCACCGGAGGCCTGGCAGATTAGGCCGGGGTCGCAGGTGCCGTTGGGGTAGCACTTGCCGTCGAGGCTCCCCTGGCTTGGACCCTTTCGTTCATCAGCGCAGCCTGTCGCGCCTGCTATGGCGACGAGCGCCACCAGCGACGGCAGGCGTTGTATAAGGACGTTGGGACGCATCTCTTTGTCTCTCCTTGGTGGTTCAGCCACCGTTAACTGATCGAGCCTATCGAGCCTCATTTGAGATGATGGACATGTCACACCTCAAAGTCCGGGGGACTTTTAGAGGAAAGCACCGACGGGGTCAAGCGCTTGGGGTTGGTTAGATGCCACCATGGGGACGGTGATATCACTTCTAGCTGGGTACGCAAGTTGAGCCGCGTACGAATTCCGACGGTGCTGCGAGAGTATCGCGAGAGCTCCCGACTCGATTCAAGCGAGATGCATCAGAAGGGCTCTGGAGGCGGCTGAGAGGGACCTCGTCACGAGCCGGTCGCGTGCACGGAAGAGCTGCCACGGGACCTGGTCGGAGGGACGCTCACGCCACCCGAGCTCGTCGGTGGAGAAAGTACGACGTTCGACTTTGACCGCGGGTATATGTCGTCCGTCTCGCCGATGTCGGGCTCGTGGGCCGCTTGCCAGGCGGATTTGAAAGCGCTCGCCGAGGCCCTCGAGGACGAAGATGAGGCTCGCCTTTCCAGAGGTGAGGGTCCCTGGTGGATGTCCACACCCTGTGCAGGAACGGTTCCAAGTCTCGGAGGTGCGACCGACCCACGATGACCGACGAAGACCGAGCGGAGGGGGGTGGATGGGAATGCCCAACTCGGGCATGAAGTCGAGGAACTGGATGGTTCTCCGTCGCGGTCCCGCGCGGTACCTTATTAAAGGATCGGACCGGAGAGGGGTTTCGCTCTGCTGACCCGCCTCAGTAGGATCACTTCACAATGATGGACCTGCCGAGGTCCGGTGCAGGTGGAACCTGACGAGTCGCTCGATGGAGCGTGTCGGACCCGACGCGAGGTCATAGCCAGAGGAAATCGCGCATGGTCCGGAGGAAATACCTCGTCGTGCCCGTGCGAGTGTGGGGCGCCGTCGACAAACGCCACGCGAGGGCGCGCTCGCGCGGCCTTCTCGAAGCGAAGAGAAAAACGACGCAAACCGCGAGAGGCTCAACAAGAATCAGGACAGGCACGACGACCTTCGATACACTGCGCGCGCCGCTCGGAGTGACTTTGACGACCGGCGCAAGGCAGGGCATGCTCAGCCCGCACTTACACGCGACAAGCCAGGAGACACTGATGAAGATCACCTTGGGACGGCTCGGAAGCGCAGCGTGCGCGCTGCTCGTGGCCACTGCGATGCTCGGCTCGGAACAGGCTCGAGCCGGTGAGGGCGACAAGGGGCTACCGCACCTCGAGATGTACTTCGGGGCCTTCGGCGGCCTGCACATGGTCGTCGGCGAATGGGACCTCAGCTACTTCGCCGACGAGGGCGTCTCGCCCGAGAGCGGCGTCATTTTCGGCGCGCGGGTGGGCCTGCAGGTCACGCATTGGTTCGGCTTCGAGGGCGAGCTCGGGTTCATCCCGTACACCCTCGATCAGGACGGTGGCGGGCTCGCCATGAACTGGAGCCTCAACACCCTGTGGTCGCCGTTCGACTTCAAGCTCTCGCCGTATGCGCTCGTCGGCATCGGCATGTATCACTCGGCCTATGGCGACCTCGGCGACGACGCCGACTGGGACTTCCACTGGGGTCTCGGCCTGCGTGCGATGCTCAACGAGTGGGTCGCCTTCCGGCTCGAGGGTCGGCACATCGTGACCGACAGCTACACGGTCGGCTCGGCGAGCAACGTCGAGTGGACCCTCGGCGTCGACGTCTTCCCGTGGAGCTACACCGAGGGTGAGAAGGACCTCGACGGCGACGGCCTCGTCGGCAAGGACGACGACTGCCCCACCATCCCGGGGCCGGCGATCACGCGCGGCTGCCCCGACAGCGATGGCGACGGCGTGCGCGACTCCGAGGACCGCTGCCCGACCATGCCCGGCCTTCCGATCAACCAGGGCTGCCCGGACACCGACGGCGACGGGATCTTCGACGACGTCGACGCGTGCCCGACCGTGCCCGGCGTGCCCGAGCACCGCGGCTGCCCGGCGCCCGTGCAGGACTCCGACGGCGACGGCATCCCCGACTCCGAGGACAAGTGCCCGACCGTCAAGGGCGTCAAGGAGGCCCAGGGCTGCCTGCCGCAGGAGTTCGACAAGTTCACCGGCGCGGTCGAGGACATCAACTTCGACACCAACAAGGCGACGCTGAAGCCGAAGTCCTTCGCGATCCTCGACGAGGCCGTGAAGCTCCTGCAGCAGTACCCGACCATCCGCATCGACATCCACGGCCACACCGACAGCCAGGGTCCGGACGCGCACAACCAGAAGCTGTCCGAGGACCGCGCCGCCGCCGTGCGCCAGTACCTGGTCGACAAGGGCATCGCGCCCGAGCGCCTGACGGCGCGTGGCTTCGGTGAGAGCGAGCCGATCGCGCCGAACAACACGGCCGCCGGCCGCGCGAAGAACCGTCGCACGGAGTTCAAGATCCGCGCGGAGTGATCGCGGCTTCGATCGGGTTCGAGGGCCTGCCCCCAACGGGGTGGGCCCTTGGCCTTTAAGGTGGGATCGCGTCGCGCCCCCGGGCGGGCACGAGGCCCGCCCTACCGGGTGAGGTGGGACCCGGGCGGGCACGAGGCCCGCCCCTACAGGTGGGACGAGCATGGCGGAGATGCGCAGCGAGCGTGTGCGATGCGGGCGCGTACGAGGCGCACCCCGGCGGATTGCCGCGGTGTTCGGGCTCGTACTCGGGCTCGTCGCGTGCTCCAGGGAGGAGGTCGCCCGCGAGCGTGAGGTCACGGTCGAGGCACCGCGCGTCGTGATTCCGGAGCCGATCGATCTGCGAACGATCGAGCTCGACCCGGCCCCCGACGGCGACGTCGAGCCAGGCGACTGGGTGCGCTGCGAAGGCGGCGTGCTGCGCGATCGCGAGCGAACCTTCGAGGCGTGTCGCGAGCGCTCGCTGACCTGGGCTCACCGCGCGCGCGAGCGGGTGTGGCTCGTCGCGACCGCGGCCAACGCGACCTTGATCGAGGTCGGCGAGCGGGTCGCGCGCTTCGTCGACGGGCGCGCCCGGATCGAGGTAGACCTGCGCACGCTGAGCGCGCTCGCCCCGCGCGAGGGTGATCAGGGTGTGCGGCGTTCGTCGCTGACGGTGCGGATCGAAGGCGAGGACGGCCACGCGTTCGTCGGCGTCGTCGAGCTCGCGCGCCCGCTCAACGGAGCGAGCGACGGATCGGGACCGGCAGGGGGAGCGCCTTGAAGACGAGGTCGTCCTGGCCGCAGAGATCGGCGCGCCCGAGCGCGAGCGTCACGACGAGGTGATCGTCGACGAGCGCGACGTGCAGGATCGCGCCGTGAGTCGGGTTCGGGCAGTGGCCCTCGGCGACGTCGGTGCGATCACACCACTCGAGGGTGCGCGCGCCGATCTTGCCGAGGCCGTAGGTCGTCACGGTCGCTGAGCGATGGTCGACGAGGCGCGCGCTCACGCTGTTGCGGCCGGGCGCGAGCTCGAGCGCGAAGCCCGCGAGCGGACCGTCGAGGAGCGCGAGCGAGGCGTAGGGGCGAAGGGTCTCACGCGTGACGCAGCGGTGGCTCACCCGATCGGGCACGAGCTCGAGGCCGTCCGGGGCCTGAGCGTCGTCGCTCACGGGGGGCGCCGCGATCGGGCGCAACGCGGGCCAGGCCAGGTGCACACGCACGCTCTCCTTGCCTGGGGGACACCCCCCTACCCTGCCGCTCGCGCTCGCGTCGCTGGCCTGTACCAGCAGTGCCTCGGTGCGCTCGGAGGAGGCGCGTGAAGGCACGCGCCCGATCACACCGTAGGGCGTGTCGCCTGCGCGCGCGCGCGTGCAGGCGCCGGGATCGAGCGCGCGGCCGACCAGGTCCGGCGACAACGACGCGAGCGCGGCGGGCGGCGGCTCGGCGAGTTCGAGCCAGGGCAGGAGCATGACGAGGAGGCCGAGCACGACGACAGGATCGGCGCATGGGGGCATGGCGGCAAGTTTGTCGTTTCGGCCCGGCGAGGATGATCTATAGAGGGGCGGTCATGCAGATCGTGTCGTGGAACATCAACTCGCTCAACGCGCGCAAGGACTTCGCCGCGCGCTTCCTCGACGAGGTGCGGCCGGAGGTGATCGGCCTCCAGGAGCTCAAGCTCGAGACCGACAAGGTCCCGCGTGAGCTGTTCACCGAGCGCGGCTACGAGGTCGCGGTGCTCGGCCAGAAGAGCTGGAACGGCGTGCTCATCGCGGCGAAGCAGCCGCTCGTCGACGTCGAGACCTGGCTCGGTCCCGATCCGGAAGGCGAGGCACGCTTCATCGCGGCGACGGTCGGCGGTCTCCGGCTGATCAACGTCTACTGTCCGCAGGGTCAGACCGAGGACTCGGACAAGTTCGCCTACAAGCTGCGCTTCTACGATGGCCTCATCGCGCGCATCGGCGCGGGCGATCCGAGCGCGCCGCTCGTCGTGCTCGGGGACCTCAACGTCGCGCCCGATCCGGAGGACATCTACGACCCGGTCGGCCTGGCGACGACGCCGAGCTTTCACCCGCTCGAGCGTGAGCGCTTCAGGAGGCTCCTCGACTGGGGGCTCGTCGACGTGGTCAAGCCGCACGTGCCGGCCGGCGCGTTCAGCTTCTGGGACTACCGCGGCGGAGACTTCCACAAGAACAAGGGCATGCGCATCGACCACGTGCTCGCGACGAAGGTCGTCGCCGCGCGCGTCGAAGGCGCCGCCATCCTGCGCGAGTGGCGCAAGAAGAAGGACGGGCTCGCGCCCTCGGACCACGCGCCGGTCCTGGTGCGCCTGCGCGATTGAGCACACCCGGAGGAGACACGACGATGCATGCGCACGCGCCGGACTGTGATCATCGCCACGTCGGTGACGCGATCCCACTCGACCCGTACACCTTCGGTGAGACGCAGACCTGCTTCGGGTGCGGGCCTCACAACCCGGTCGGCTTGAGGCTGCGCTTCGAGCGCGAAGGTGAGCTCGTGCGCACGCGCTTCACGCTCGGCGACGGCTACGATGGCCCGCCCGGGATCCTGCACGGCGGGCTCCAGGCGATGATCGCCGACGAGCTCGCGGGCTGGACGCTGGTCGGGCTCAAGGGGCGGATCGGGCTCACGACCTCGATGCAGGTGCGCTACATCCAGAGCTTGCGCCTGGGCCAGGAGATCGTCGGCGAGGGGCGGATCGT
>WYBB01000023.1 GCA_011526585.1 Deltaproteobacteria bacterium | reverse complement strand
GGCGTCTTCGCCTGGGTCGACGCCGCCACCCAGGACGCCATCCTCGCCTTCATCGGCCGCCACCTCGCCCCGCACGGCGTCGCCTTCGTGAGCTACAACGCCTACCCCGGCCAGCACATGGTCGAGATGGTGCGGCGCCTGCTCCAGTTCCACACCGCCGCGTTCCCCGACATCGAGGCCAAACGCGAGGAGGGCCTCGCCATGTTGCGCCTGCTCCACCGCATCAGCACACGCCCCGGCGACGACTGGCGCGGCGGCTTCCTCGCCCCCGAGATCCGCTCGATGCAGCGCGACGACGTCAGCGCGCTCGCGCACGACTACCTCGCGCCGGAGTACCGCCCGAGCTACTTCGTCGACTTCGTCGCACGCGCCGCACACGCCGACCTCGCCTACCTCGCCGACTCCTCGCCCTGGACGATGTACCCGGACAACCACGGCGCCGAGATCGTCGACGCGCTCGGACCGATCGGCGATCTGGTCGCGCAGGGCCAGTACCTCGACTTCTTCTTCAACACCCGCTACCGCGAGACGCTGCTCTGCCGCGCCGGCGCGCCGCTCACCCGCGCCATCGAGCAGGAGGTCCTGCAGAGCTTCCATTTCGGCCACGCGCTCTCACGCGCGCCCTCGCTCGACGGCCTCACCGCCGCCGAGCCCGTCGACGTGCTCGTCGTGCGCCGCCCCCCGATGAAGGTCCAGAGCCCGCTCCTGCGCCTGGCGCTGTCGATCCTCTACGCGCACGGCCGGGTCATGCTCACCTTCGACGAGCTCACCACCCTGGTCGCTGACGCCCTGCGCACGCACGGCCTGCCGCTACCGCCCCGCCCCGAGCTCGAGGAGCGCTTGTGCGCCCAGCTCCTGCGCGCCTTCTTCGCCTGCGCCGTCCGCCTGAGCCTGCGCCCGCCGCCGCTGGCGCGCCAGCTCCCCGAGCGCCCGCGCACCGGACCCTACCAACGCCTGATGGCGCGGCAACGGCGCCCGGGGATCACCTCGCTCACCCACGAGGTCTTCGAGGCGAGCCCGATGATGTACGACCTCTTGCCGCACCTCGACGGCACCCGCGATCACGCCGCGCTGCAGGCGCTCCACCCCGCCCAGCCGATCGGCGAGGCGCTGGCGGAGCTCGCCCGCAAAGGCTTCATCGCCGCAACGTAGCGGGGCGGCCCTCGCGAGGGCCGCCCGCTCGCGACGCTCACGGTTGCCCGTAGCGCTCCATGCACTCGACGAAGGCGTCGGTCTTCTGCCACCCGCACGCGCCGTCGGCGCCGTAGTCGCAGATCGCCAGCCGATAGCACTGATAGTGATCGTGCCACTCGCAGGTCGACGCCATCTCCTGCGCGGCGCAGATCTGCCCCGAGCACCCCGTCACCACGCAGCCCTGCGGCCGCACGTCCTCGCACACGCCGATCGGCTCGCACGCCGGCGGCAGCGCGAAGTCGCTCTCGTCGGGCGGCGGCGCGCACGGCGGGTAGTAGAAGTTGCACTGCTGGCCGGCGGGACACTCCGCGTCGCTATCGCAGCTGCCGTCATGCGGCCTGGGCATGCACTGGAAGAGACACACGTCGCACATCGGGCAGTTCGGGTCGCTGCCACAGCCGCAGTACTCGCCGTCATGGCAGTCCGCGTCGTCATCGCAGGTGCGCACCTCGGGTCGCGGCTCGCACGTGCCGCGCGGGATCGCGCACGGGCAGTTGACGCAGTCGCAGACCGGCTGGGTGTAGTCGATCTTGCAGTACTCGTCGTCGGCGCAGTCCGCGTTCGACGTGCACTCGTCGAGCCCGCACAGGTTCATGCGCCCCATGCGCTGGCATACACCGTCGTTGCACGCCAGCGACGGGTCGCAGTCGCAGTCGCTCGCGCACGCGACCTGGTCGGGCACGCAGACGTACTCGGGCGTGCACGGCCGCGCGCCGTCGGGCGAGTCCGGGTCGGGCGCGAAGCCCGCGCAGCTACCGGTCGCCTCGCAGCGCATGCCGGCCGGGCAGCTCGCCGGATCGTCGGGCTGGCAGACCTCGGACGGTTGCGGGTAGACGCAGTAGCCGTAGCAGGTCGGCTCGACGCCGGCGCAGTTGGGGTCGTCGGGCTCACACGGCACCGCGAAGGTCTCGCACACCGCGAAGCGGCAATACCCCTGCTCACCATCGGCGCTCACGCAGTTCTCGTCGCCCTTGCAGTCGTACTCCGGCTCCTTGACCTGGCAGGTGCCGGGGCAGTCGCTCGGCGGCGGCGGCATCGGATCGCAGCTCTGCCCCGAGGGATCGCACGGCACCTCGGCGCCTCCGCCGCCACAGTCGCCGGGCAGGCAGTAGTGGCCCTCGCCGCAGTCCCAATCGCTCCAGCACTGCTGCTCGTCGGGGATGCACTTCTCTTCGCAGTACACGAGGCCGTTGGCCGGCGTCGGGTACCCCGGATCGACGCAGCCGCAGTGCGTGCCCGGCGGGCACTGGCTGTCGACGCACTCGCCGCTCTGGGGCACACACGCCGAGCGGCACTCCTCCCAACACCCGCACGCGCAGTCGTCCTGCCCCGGATCGCAGTCACAGTCCTCGCAGACCGAATAGCACTCGTTGACGCAGACCTCGCCCGGCGCGCACACGACGCCCGTGTCCGCGCAGGTGCCGCCCTGCGGCACGCAGTAGCTCGGGCAGTACGGCATGCCCGGCTCCGCGGGATCGGCCGGGTCCGAGTCCCCATCCCCGTCGCCGTCCGGCGGCGGCGGCGCGAAACCCGCGTCGCACTGCGGCTGGCACATCCACCCCATCGGACACTGGGAGTCGGCCTGGCACTCGCGCTGCGCGTCGCGGCAGCGCCCGTCCTGGCACACCAGCCCCGGACCGCAGTCGTGGTCGGCGCTGCACTCGCGCTCGCGCGGCTGACACTCGGCGTAGCACGGCACGAGGCCGTTGGCCGGCGCGTCACCCACCCACGGCGCACACGCGCAGACCTCGTCCGCCGCGCAGTCCTCGGGCCCGCGGCAGCCCTCGCTCGGCGCGCAGACCCCGCCGCACGCCATGTCCGCGCCGTTGGCGTCGGCCGGCGTCTCGGGGAAGACGCACGGATCGTTGTCGCAGCGCTCGCCGATGGCGCACTCGCTGTCGGAGTAGCAGATCGCGCCGGGCTCGCGCGGCTTGCACTGCCCCCAGCAGGCCGCCGGGCACGCCTCGCCCTCGGCGCAGTTGCTGTCGCAGTCGCCGATCTCGGTCGTACAGAAGTGCCCGGCCGGACACTGCCCGCTGTGCATGCACCCCTGGGGATCGGGCGGCCGCGGGTCGACGCACTCGCCGTAGCAGACCGCGTCGCACGCGCCCTCCTCGCAGCCCGGCGGCTGGCGGCACACCTCGGCGGCGTTGCACACCTGGCCGCCGTCACAGTCCGCGTCGCCGTAGCACCCGGTCGGAGGAGGAGGAGGCGGCGGCGGCACCTCGCCGCACTCGAACTCGCACTGGCCCGCGTTGCAGGCCCACGCCCCGGTACAGTCGATCCCCGGATCGCCGGTGCACTCGCTGTCGGCCTGGCACTCGGCCTCACCGCCCGACGCCGCGGGCTCCGCGCCGCAGCCGCCGTCGTCGTTGGCGCCGATCAAGAGCGTCAGCGCCCCGCCGAGCCACAGCGCATGCCCACCGCGTCGCGCCCAACCTACGTGTCGTGATTCCATGTCGTTCTCCGCCTTTCCCCAGGCTCTCGAGCCGCCCGTGTCGTCCGGTCGCCACGCTCGGAAGCTGCCCAGATCGGCTCCGCAACTTCCATGCCACCGATCACCCGCTATCCACCAGCCCGAGGCCCCTTTCGCCCGCGCCTCGCGCCACCATCCGTACACAACTGTAGAGACTTTGCACACCCTCCCGCCCGTGTGGATTGCGCAACGCTTTCTTGCGATGCTCGCCGCCCTTTCACCGGTCGGGGGGAACGTGCGCTCTCTTTTCGCCATCGCCGCCGCTTCGTCGATCTTTTTTTCGCTCGCGTGCGCGACCGCGCCGGCCGTGCCCCCCGCCGCGGATCCCGACGCGCCCTCGCCCACCCCGCCGCGCACCGCGCTCGATCGTTTCTCCGACCAGCTCCGCCTGCCGGACGTCGCGCGCCCGCTCGCCTATGCGCTCACCTTCCGGATCGATCCCGCCGCGCCGACCTTCTCCGGCGAGGTGGCGATCGAGGTCGACCTCGCCGAGCCGCTCCACACCTTGCGCCTGCACGCCGACGGCCTGACGATCACCCGCGCCGCCGCGACGATCGGCGCCACCACCCGCCCCCTCGAGACGGCCATCGCCGACACCCAGCTCGCGGTCTTCGACCCCGCCGCGGCGCTGCCCGCCGGCCCGCTCGTGCTCCACCTCGCCTGGACGGGCCCGCTGCCCGAGGCGCCGGTCGGGATCTACCGCGTCAACGAGGGCGGCCGCTGGTACGTCTTCACCCAGTTCGAGCCGCTCGAAGCGCGCCGCGCCTTCCCGAGCTTCGACGAGCCACGCTTCAAGACCCCGTACACCACCACCATCGAGGTCCCCGCCGGGCAGACGGCGTTTTCGAACTACCCCGAGCGCGCCTCCGGCGCGGCCGCCACCCCCGGCTGGACCCGCTTCGAGTTCGAGCCGACGCCGCCGATGCCGACCTACCTCGTGGCGCTGGCCGTCGGCGAGCTCGACGTCGTCGTCGGCGAGCGCGTCTCGAGCGGCAAGGTGCCCTTCCGCATCCTCGCGCCCAAAGGCAAGGGGCACCTCGCCGGCTTCGCGCTCGACAAGACCCCGCGTCACCTCGACTGGCAGGAGCGCTGGTTCGGCTCGCCGCTGCCCTACGCCAAGCTCGACTTCGTCGCGGTGCCGAGCTTCTCGTCCTCCGGCATGGAGAACGTCGGCCTCGTGACCTATCGCGAGGCGCTGCTCCTCCTCGACGGCGACCGCGCCGCCATCGAGGATCGCCTCTGGTGCGAGGGCGTCATCGCGCACGAGCTCGCGCACATGTGGTTCGGCAACCTCGTCACCATGAGCTGGTGGGACGAGCTCTGGCTCAACGAGGCCTTCGCGGTGTGGATGGGGCGCAAGTCGCTGGCCGCCGTCTCGCCCGAGCTCGACATCGCCGAGCAGAACCACCGCAGCAAGTTCTACATCATGCAGCAGGACGCCCGCGTGCACGCCCGCGCCGTGCGCCAGCCGATCGCCAGCGACGGCGACATCTACAACGCCTTCGACGGCATCACCTACGGCAAGGGCGCCGCCGTCCTGCGCATGATCGAGCAGTGGATCGGGCCCGAGCGCTTCCAGGCCGGCGTGCGCGCCTATCTCGCCGCCAACGCCCACGGCACCGGCACCACCGCCGAGCTGCTCGAGCACCTCGGGCGCGAAGGACAGCGCGACGTCGCGCCGGTGGTCGCGAGCTTCGTCGATCAGCCGGGCGTGCCGATGGTCGACTTCGACTGGCGCTGCGAGCCCGACGGCGTCGTGACGCTCGACGTGCGCCAGCGCCCGCATCGCGCGCTCGGCGACCCGCGCCCCGCCGAAGGTCAGACCTGGCGGATCCCGGTCTGCGCGCTGCTCTCCGACGGCCGGTCGCGCCACGAGCACTGCGAGCTCCTCAGCGAGACCGCCGCCAGCTGGCGCGTCGACGTCGGCTTCTGCCCGACCTTCGCGCACCCCAACGTCGGCGAAGCCGGCTACTATCGCTGGCGCACGCGCCTCGGCCCGATCTCGATCGCGCGCGCGGACAAGTCCGCCTTCGCCGGCTGGGTGGCGAGCCTCACGGCCGGGGTCGAGGACGGCAGCCGCCCGCTGGCCGAGCTCGTCGACGGCATCGAGCCGCTCTTCGAGGCGAGCGTGTCACCTTCGGAGCTCCAGGACCTCGTCGGCGCGCTCGGTCACGTCGCGCGCTTCGATCGCGACGCGCCCTACGACGCGCGCTTCCAGAAGAAGGCGCGCGCGCTCCTCGACAGGATCCCGCTCGACCTCTCGCTCGGCGACAGCGCGAGCGAGCGGCGCCGCATGCCGATCCTCGTGCGCGCGCTGGCGGGGCTCACGCGCGACGCGCGCGTCTTCGCCCACGCGAAGAAGGTGGGCGACGCCTTCCTGAAGGCGATCGAGGGCGCGCGAATCAAGGCGCCGCCCTCGCCCGAGGCCGCGGCGATCTACCTGCCGCTGATGGTCCATGGTCTCGGCCGCGAGGCGCGCGCGCACAAGCAGCGCGCCGCGCTGTGGCAACGCCTGCGCGCCGCCTTCGACAAGGTGCGCGACCCCACCGAGCGCGACCTGGTGATCGAAGCGCTCGCGTCCTTCGACGATCCGGCGCTGGCGACGAAGACCTTCGATCTCCTTCTCGACGGCACCCTCAGGAGCCAGGATCTCCGCACCGTGCGCGCGCGCACCTCGGGTCGGCGCGAGGTGGCGTCGGCGGTCTGGGACTGGCTCACGACGCACTTCGACGCGGTGGTCGACAAGCTCGGCGCGAAGGCGGCGCCGAGCCTGCCCGGCTTCGCGAGCTCCTTCTGCGAGGAGGGCGACGCCGAGCGGGTGGCCGAGTTCTTCGCCTACCGACGCGCGGCGCTGCCGAGCGGCATCGATCGCCCGCTGGCCCAGACCCTCGAAGGGATCCGCGCCTGCATCGTCGCGCGCGCCCGCTATCACGACGAGGCGCGCGCCTGGTACACCGCACGGTAGGGGCGCCCCTCGTGGGCGCCCGCCGTGTACGTCAGAGCAGGTTCGCCGCCAGCTCGGCCAGGCGCGAGCGCTCGCCCTTGCGCAGCGTGATCGAGGCCGCGATCTTCTCGCCGCGGAAGCGGTCGATCAGATAGGTGAGGCCGTTGGAGATCGAGTCGACGTAGGGGTTGTCGATCTGGAACGGGTCGCCGGTGAAGACGATCTTGGTGCCGTCGCCAGCGCGCGTCAGGATCGTCTTGATCTCGTGCGGCGTCAGGTTCTGCGCCTCGTCGACGATCATGTACTGGTTGGCGATCGAGCGCCCGCGGATGTAGGTCAGCGGCTCGATCTCCATCACGCCCGAGCGCACCATCTCCTCGACGGCGTGGCCGGCCTTCTTGCCGCGCGAGGCCAGCGAGAAGAGGAACTCGACGTTGTCGTGGATCGGCTGCATCCAGGGCTTGAGCTTGCTCTCGACCGTGCCGGGCAGATAGCCGATGTCGCGTCCGAGCGGGAAGATCGGGCGCGAGACGAGGAGCCGCTTGTACTTCTCCTGGTCCGCCACGAGGTGCAGGCCGGCGGCGAGGGCGATGAGCGTCTTGCCGGTGCCCGCCTTGCCGATGAGGCAGACGACGTGGATGTCCTCGCGCAGGCAGGCGTCGAGCGCGAAGTGCTGCTCGCGGTTGCGCGGCTTGATGCCCCACAGCGACTGCTTGAACGGGAAGAGCGAGTCGACGCGCTGCTCTTCCCGCTTGACGCGCGCGAGCGCGGTCGAGCGCTCGTCCTTGACCATGACGTACTCGTTCTCGTACCACGGCACCTCGTCGGGCGGCGGTGGCAGCGGCAGCGAGCCGTCCTGGTAGAAGCGCGGCACCTCGCCGGCGGCGACCTCGCACACGCGCACCGGCGGGTAGAGGTCCTCGATCGCGATGCGGCGCGTGTCGTAGTCCTCGGCCTCGAGCCCGAGCACGCTCGCGCGGATGCGCAGGTTGGTGTCGAGGGTGATGAGGATCACCGGCTCACCCGCACGCTGGTTCTGCACCTCGAGCGCGACGGCGAGGATGCGGTCATCGGCGCGGTGGTTCAGGTGAAAGCCCTCGGGCAGCGTGCGCTCGGTCATGATGACGTGCAGCGAGCCGCCGCTGTCGAGCGGCACGCCGTCGGTCAGCGTGCCGAGCGCTCGCAAGGCGTCGAGGTGGCGCGCGACCTCACGCGCATTGCGCCCGAGCTCCGACCCGTCCTTCTTGAACTGGTCGATCTCCTCGATCACCACGATGGGGATCCACACCGTGTTGTCGGCGAAGCCGAAGATGGCTTCCGGGTTGTGCAAGAGGATGTTGGTGTCGAGGACGAAGTTCTTGCGCATGTCGGTTGACCGTTGTCCTCCCGCGGATCCGCCCTGTCAACCGCACCACGCCGCGCCACCGCACGCGGTGGGGCGCTTGCCCGGTCGGCCCGCGGTGCTATACCCGGGCCATGTCGGTCCCCATCTCGTTCGTGCGTCACCAGCTCCCGATGATCGCCGCCATCGGCAAGAGCGCCGCCGGCGCCCTGCGCCAGCGGATCCAACCCGTGCGCAACACGCCCGAGCTGCCCGGCCCGCTCCTGTCCGAGCGCCTGCCCCCGCGCGACCCGCGCCTGGTCGAGGCCTTCCTCGCGCACCTCGGCTCGCGCCCCGGCACCTGGGACGGCGCCCTGCCCCCGCACTTCTTCCCGCAGTGGGCCTTCGCCTTGCTCTCCAGAGGCCTCGACGGTCTCCCCTACTCGCCGCTCAGCATGCTCAACGGCGGCTGCCACCTCGTCGTGAACCGCGCCATGCCGATGGGCGAAGCGATCGACGTCGAGGTGCAGCTCACGCAGATCAAGGACGACGGGCGCCTCGCCGTCATGACCGAGCGCTGCGTCACCGGCACCGCGACCGCGCCCGCCGCGCTCGAGATCGAGTTCCACCCGGTCGCGCGCCTCGGCGGCAAGTCCCGGGGCAAGGGCGACGCCAAGCCGAAGGACAAGCCGGTCGTTCCCGGCGGCGCCACCGAGATCGGCCGCTGGTCGCTCGGCCCCCGCGCCGGCTTGGACTTCGCCCTCCTCACCGGCGACTTCAACCCGATCCACTGGATCCCCGCCGCCGCCCGCGCCGCCGGCTTCAAGTCAACGATCCTCCACGGCTTCTCGTCCATGTGCCGCGCCGTCGAGGCGCTGGTCGACGGCGACGGCGCGCGCCTCGGCGAGCTCGACGTGCGCTTCGTCAAGCCGCTCGTCCTGCCCGCCGAGGTCGGCGCCTTCGTCGACGGCGACGCGATCTTCGTCGCCGAGCGCCCGGGCGCGGAGCCCTACATGACCGGCCACTTCGCCCTCCGCTGACGCACAGGCACGACTCACCGGGAGATCCACGGGAGCGCTCCGTCGCACGGCTGATCTCGGGCGTCGGGTCGAGCGCGCAGCGCGCGAACCGACGCCCCGACTCCGGCCACCCGATATTGCAGCCTCAGGGTTCGACCCAGGCGGCCGCGCGAAGTGGGAAAGGTCGACCGCGACCTCGTGTAGCTCCGACGCCCCCAGCGGGGGCGACGGAGCGGAACGGGGAGCGGTTGGCCTTCCCACGAGCGCGGCCGCCAACCAGGTCTGACGCCTGACGCCACCACGCACAGGCGAAACGTATCGAACCCGGCCTCCAGCCCGCGCAGCACCACCGAAGGATCGAGACCGGTCAGACCCGGCTCACCTCCCTCCACCGCCGAGCAGCGGCCCCAGCATGCGCAACCCCGCCGCCAGGTCGATCTTCAACCGCAACCCCGGCGCGTGGTGGGACGCGACGACGAGCTGCGCGAAGAGCCCGGCCATCAGCGTGTCGATGATCGCCGGCGGCTCTGGCTCGCGCTGGATTGCCCACTCCATCGCCGCGGTCTCGACCGCGCCGATCCAGGAGCGCACCGCCAGGCGCACGATCGGCGGCGCGTCGTGCGCGTCGAGCCCCTCGAGGATCCGGTCGATCAGGACCCGGCGCGCCTCCTCGACGATCGGCAAGACCGCGTCGTCGGCGCCGATCCCGCCGTGCATGATCGCCAGGTAGGCCTCACCCTGCACCGCGACGAACTCGAACCAGTCGAAGAGCCCGCGCTTGAGGTTGTCCGGCCCGGACAGCGCGGGATCGATCACGAGTCGCTCGAGAAGCTGCTCGACGGCGTAGCGCACGACCTCGGTGTAGAAGGCGCGCTTGCCGCCGAAGTAGTGATAGAGCAGGCCCCGGGACATGCCGGCCTCGCGCGCGACGTCGTCGATCGAGACGTCCTCGTAGCTCCGCGTCGAGAAGAGGCGGAGCCCGAGCTCGAGCAGCTTCTGACGCCGGGTGTCGCGCTGCAGGTAGGTGCGGGGACGTTCAGCCATGCGCTCTCTCGGCCAGGAGTTGAATTCAGTTCAATTCAGGTGTAGACCATGGAAGTCCACGACGCAAGGAGGTCGATCATGGTCGCCCGACACGCTCCCCCGTCGCCCCACGCGACGCCCCTGCCAGGCCCGGTGTCGATCCCGCCGGTGCGCGCGATGGGGCTCTCCTTCGAAGATCTGCCGCGCCACTGGTTCTTCGGTCATCCGGTGCACAGCGCGGTCGTCAACGGGCTCTCCCTGCTCTTTCCCGCCGGCGAGCGCTTCTTCATCCGCAGCGTCAAACACTTCGAGGACAGGATCGGTGACCCCGCCCTGCGCGCGGCGATGCGCGGCTTCTACGGGCAGGAGGCCCACCACCAGAAGGAGCACCACGCCGCCAACGCCGCCTTCGAGCGCCAGGGCTTCGAGCTCGCGAGCTTCATGCGCTGGTGGGAGCGCTTCGCCTTCGAGGAGATCGAGCCGCGCTTCTCGCCCGAGATCCGCCTCGCCGCCACCGCCGCCGCCGAGCACTTCACCGCCACGCTCGCCGAGGTCGCGCTCAGCGACGGCACGCTCGATCACGCCCACCCCGCGATGGCGGCCCTCCTCCGCTGGCACGCCGCCGAGGAGATCGAGCACAAGGCGGTCGCCTTCGACGTGCTGCGCGCCGTCGATCCGCGCTACCGCACGCGCGTCATCGGCTTTCTCGTCGTCAGCGCCGTGCTCGCCTACGGCTGGGCGCGCGCCGTGCGACACCTCCTCGCCCAGGACGCCTCGGCGCGACCGCCGCTGCCCACCGAGGCGCGGCGCCGCCTGCCGCGCGTCATCAAGAAGGTCGCGCTGCGGCTGGCCGACTACCTGCGCCCCGGCTTCCATCCCGAGCAGCACGACAACCGCGCGCTCGCGCGCGCCTACCTCGCCAGTATCGACCGCCTGACGGCCTGATGGTCAGCCCCGACAACATCTGAACCGTATTCAATTCAAGCCACGGAGCGCGGAGATGCAACCCCTCATCGTCATCGGCGCCGGCCCGGTCGGGCTCGCGGTCGCCAAGGCCCTCGGCGAGGCCGGCCTCGACTACGTGCAGGTCGAGGCGACCGACCACGTCGGCGGCAACTGGGCGCACGGCGTCTACACCACCGCGCACATCATCAGCTCGAAGAAGACGACCGAATACGCGGACTTCCCGATGCCGGCGCACTACCCCGACTTTCCGTCGGCCTCGCAGATGCGCGCCTACTTCGAGTCGTACGCCGACCACTTCGGGCTGCGCGAGCGCATCCGCTTCGAGACCGAGGTCGTCGCCGTGCACCCGGTCGGCCCCGAGGCGCGCGATGGCTGGGACCTCACCTTCGGCGACGGCACGACCGAGCGCTTCCGCGGCGTGCTCGTCTGCAACGGCCACCACTGGGCCAGGAGCTTCCCCGCCTGGGCCGAGCCGCTCATCGGCACGCCCGCGCTCATGCACTCCAAGGACTTCGTCGAGCCCGCCCAGCTCGCGGAAAAGCGCGTGCTCGTCGTCGGCGGCGGCAACTCCGGCTCGGATCTGATCAGCGAGGCCGCGCGCGTCGCCACCCGCGCCGACTGGAGCCTGCGCCGCGGCTACTGGTTCATGCCCAAGACCTTCTTCGGGATCCCGTCGATCGAGCTCATCCAGCCCTGGCTCCCGGTCCCGGCCCAGCGCCTCATCGTCAAGACGCTCCTCAAGATCGTCGTCGGCGACTACGCCCGCTACGGCCTGCCCCACCCCGAGCACCGCCTCTTCGACGCGCACCCGACCGTATCGACCGAGGTCTTCCACTACCTCAAGCACGGCCGCATCCACCCGCGCCCCGACGTGCGCACGGCCGAGGCGCACAAGGGCGGCGGCCTGCGCATCACCTTCAGCGACGGCGCCGTCAGCGACTACGACCTCGTCGTCTGCGCCACCGGCTTCGACGTCTCGTTCCCGTTCCTGCCCGAAGGCATGGTGCCGGTGCGCGGCAAGGTCGCCGAGCTCTGGGCCGGCATGCTGCGCCCCGAGTGGCGCCACCTCTGGGTCATCGGCACCACCCAGCCGCGCTACGGCCTGGGCGGCCTCGTGCGCCCCGGCGCACAGCTCATCGCGCGCTGGTGCCACCTGCAGGACGAGCTCGAGGTCCCGCTCGGCGCGGTCGTCAAGGACCTCGGCCTGCCCCCGCCGAAGTCGCACCTGATGGACCCGCACATGATCCTGCGCATGATCGCGGTCGCCCAGCACCTGACCCCGCTCATCCGCTGGCGCGCCCGCCGCCTCCGCGCGACGCCTCCCGCGCCCACCACGGTGGCCCCCACCGCGACCCGCGGCTCCACCCCCAGGAGCGCCGCCTCATGACATCACCGAGAGATGCCACGGGCGCTCCTCGGGTTCGCTGATCAGGGGCGATCAGGGGCGTCGGGTCGAGCGCGCAGCGCGCGAACCGACGCCCGACTCCGGCCACCCGATATTGCAGCCTCTGGGTTCGACGCAGGCGGCCGCGCGAAGTGGGAAAGGTCGACCGCGACCTCGTGGAGCTCCGACGCCCCAGCGGGGCGACGGAGCGGAACGGGGAGCGGTTGGCCTTCCCACGAGCGCGAGCCGCCACCCACGTCGGACGGCACCAGAAGGGGCGAAACGTATCGAACCCGGCCTCCAGCGCGCGCAGCGCAACCCGCGCCGCGAGTATCGCATTACCCCAGCGCGATGAGCCACGCCTTGAGG
>WYBB01000144.1 GCA_011526585.1 Deltaproteobacteria bacterium | reverse complement strand
CCATGTACATCACCTTCACGTCCGAAGTAGAATCCATCTCCCGAGCCGTCCAGAACACCGTTCGCATGGCACCCTCCTGGTTAGAAGAGTGAGGATGCCAGGACGGCTCGGTCTTCATAGGATCTACTTGGAGAGGCCGTGGATCTTGACCAGGATCTCGCGCATGATCTCGGAGGTGCCGCCGCCGATGGTGATGAGGCGCGTGTCGCGCCAGGCGCGTGAGACCTCGTACTCGGCCATGTAGCCGGCGCCGCCGTGGAGCTGCAGGCAGCGATCGACGACGCGGTTGGCGAGCTCGCCGCCGATGAGCTTGGCCATGGTGATCTCGCGCAGCGCGTTCTGCTTGCGGTTGACGAGATCGACGGCGCGATAGGCGAGCTGGCGGGCGGACTCGAGCTCGGCCTCGAGCTGCACGATCTGGTGGCGCACGGTCTGGAAGCCGAGGAGCGATCGACCGAAGGCCTTGCGATCATTGCAGAACTCGATCGTCTGGTCGAGCACGCGCTGGGCGCCGGCGATGGCGCCGATGGCGCCGACGAGGCGCTCGCCCTGGAAGTTCTGCATGATGTAGTAGAAGCCGGCGTTCTCGTGGCCGAGCAGGTTCTTCGCCGGGATCTTGCAGTCCTCGAAGTAGAGCTCGGCGGTGTCCGAGGAGTGGTTGCCGACCTTCTCGAGCTTCTTGGTGACCTTGAAGCCCTTGGTGTCGGTGGGGAAGAGCAGGAGCGAGATCCCCTTGAAGCCGTCGCCGCCCGTGCGCACGCCCAGCGTGATGAAGTCGGCGCGGGTGCCGTTGGTGATGTAGGTCTTGGCGCCGTTGATCACGTAGTCGTCGCCGACCTTGCGGGCGGTGGTGCGCAGGTTGGCGACGTCCGAGCCGATGTCGGGCTCGCTGATCCCGAGCGCGGCGATCGCGTCGCCCTTGACCGCGGGCATGAGGAAGTTGGCCTTGTGGTAGTCGTTGCCGATCTCGTGGATCACCGGGGTGGCCATGTCGGACTGCACGAGCACGCTCATCGTGAGGCCGGCCATGCCGCAGTTGACCATCTCCTCGGCGTAGGCGGTGGTGTACCACCAGTCGAGCCCCTGCCCACCCCACTCCTCGGGCACGCGGATCCCGAGGAGGCCGAGGTCGGCCGCCTGCTTGAAGACCTCGCGCGGGAAGAGGCGCGCCTCCTCCCAGGCGTCGGCGTGGGGGCGCAGCTCATTGAGGCACCAGTCGCGCACCGTCTTGCGCAGGAGCTCGTGCTCGGGTCCGAACTGGGGATAGCTGCGATAACGGATGCTGTGCTGCGACGACACGGCCATCGATGGGACTCCTCTGGGTAGGCGCACGGGCTTTGGCGCGGCGCGAGCATAGCCGAGGACGCGGGCGCGACCAAACCCATGATCTGCACAGGTTATCCACAGGCCGGGGCGCGGCTGGGGTGATCGAGCGCGGGCGCTTGGGATGCGGGTCCGAGGTCGATTGCCGGTTGGGATTGGCCACAGGTCCCGCGAGGGCTGTGGAGAACCGGCGGCGCCTTGGGAGCCGCGACGTGGCGGGTTGTAGCCATCCCGCCGATGGGGGTCAAGCGCGTTCCGTCAACTTTTCGCGCTCACAGAACATCACGGCGCACGAAGAGCGGGCGCGCGAGCTCGGCGCCCGCGGGCGCGCAGAGCGCGAGCAGCAGGCGCTCGAAGGACAGACGCGGCTGCAGGTTGTAGGTGCGCGCGTTGAGGCGGGTGTCCTCGACCAGATCGATGCGGTGCAGGATCGCCTCGGTCGGGTGTGCGAGCGCCCAGGCCTCGAGCTGCGGGCGCAAGGACGCGTGGAAGAGGCGCGCGGCGACGCCCGTGCGCAGGAGGAGCGCGTCGCGCATGAGGCGGGCGATCCGATCGAAGACGGCGTCGGGGCGCTCGAGCTCGCCGAGGGTCGCGGCGAGCTCGTGGATCCCGCGCGGGGTGTCGGCGGTGAGCAGGCGCTCGGCCAACGGCGGCCACTGGGTGGCGAGCGGATCGTCGAGGAGGGAGATCGCCAGGCGGGCCGAGCCTTCGGCGAGGGCGACCGCGTCCTGCAGGAGGTCGGAGACGGCGCCGCGCTGGGAGAGGATCTGCGCGATGTCGGCGTCGCTCAGGCGCGAAAACGGCACGCGCTGGCAGCGTGAGCGGATCGTGACCAGCAGGTTCGAGGGCATGTTCGAGATCAGGATGAAGCGCGTCCTGGACGGCGGCTCCTCGAGGGTCTTGAGGAGCGCGTTGGCGGCCGGGTCGTTCATGACGTGCGCCTCGTCGATCACGACGAAGCGGAAGGGGGCCTCGACCGGCTGGAACTGCACGACGCGGAGGACCTCGCGCACCTGCTCGATCTTGATGAAGGCGCCGTGGGCGACCAGGGTGAGCACGTCGGGGTGGCGCGGGGCGAGCTCGGGCGCGTCGTCCTTCGCTAGGAAGGGGGCTCTCTCGTCGTACCAGGCGGGCGTCTCGAAGACGCGGCGGCAGGCGCGGCACTGACCGCAGGCGTCGCCGTCGGCGGCGGGCGCGGTGCAGAAGACGCGCGCGATGAAGGCGTACGCCATGCGGCGCTTGCCGACGCCGTCGGGGCCGGTGAAGAGGTAGGCGTGGTGCACGCGGTCGCGCGCCAGCGCCTGGGTGAGCGTGGTGCGGGCGGCGTGGTGCCCGAGGATGTCGGTCATGCGCACGGGGCGGACCTTAGATCGGGAGGCGCGCGAGCGCCATGCATGGGCGAGCGGCGCTTTTTGAGCTTCCTATCATTGAGGCCCGGGGGCGCACTCGTGTAAGGATCCTGGCACACGACACGGTTCGGGGAGGAGCACATGTCAGGTATGACGCGTGAGCCGAGCGCGACGCCCAGCACGAGCTCGGGATCCAAGCGCGATGGGGGTGCGGGTGAGGCGGCGCCAGGCGCGGCGGCGAGCCTCGTGCAGCTTCTGCGGAACACGAGCTACGACGATGGCGCGGCGGCGCTGAGCCCGGCGCGGGAGGGCGCGGTGCAGAAGCGGGCGGTGCAGCGCAAGCCACCGCCGATGGAGCACGCCGGGCCGGGCACAGGGCCGCCGGGTGAGAACGGCCAGGCGGCGATGGGCGCCGATC
The DNA here is from genome assembly GCA_011526585.1 of Deltaproteobacteria bacterium. Taxonomy (GTDB): domain Bacteria; phylum Myxococcota_A; class UBA9042; order PHBI01; family PHBI01; genus WYBB01. The sequence goes on along the minus strand of WYBB01000144.1, from coordinate 27,424 downwards.
TGCCACCGATCCAGGCCGCGAGGGATGCGGTGGACGGGGGCGACGTGACCGTGACGGCCGATCCGCTGACGCTGGACGGCGACGAGTACCGGTTCCGCTTCTTGAACCCGATCGTGCAGCAAGGCCTCGAGTACATCCTCCGGCACTGGGCCGGGGAGAGCGACATCAAGGGGGCGATGTACTATCGCGCCGGGCAGGAGCCGTCCTGGGTCAAAGCCCTGCGCTACAAGGCCCTGCAGTCGAAGGAGTTGAAGCACGCCGGCGAGAGCCAGGCCGAGCCCGAGCTCGCGACGAAGCTGTGCGACGCGGTCGAGAAGGATCCACCGATCCGCGACCTGGACGACCCGCGCCTGAGCCAGATCTACAAGGACGTCTACGCCGAAGCCGAGAAGCGCATGGGCACGTCGCGTGCCTACCCGCTGTCGGCGGCCGAGAAGGACAAGGGGCGTGTCGACCTCTTCGAGGCGAAGGGCGGCGGGCGTGTGCAGGGCACCGGCACCTCGTGCGGACTCCTGCCCGGCGCGGTGATGAAGGCCGGTGGCGTCATGCCGGACCTCGGCAAGGGCAAGGCGAACCTGACCGGCTCGGCCGTCATGGGCATGCGCGACGAGGCGATCAAGATCGGCGCGTGGCACGTCGCGGCGAAGACGGACATCCCGCCGCCCGGTGCGCCCTACATGCTGAGCGCCGACTCGGCCGGCAAGAACGTGCAGCACGTCGGGATCATCCGCGCGACGGACGTGCCCGACGCGACGCACGGCCTCGTCTGGAAGACGATGGACGCGGGCCAGGGCGGCGACGGCTACTTCGCCGACTTCGTGACGCGCAAGGTCGAGCGCAGGGACGACGGCGTGTGGCTCATCCCGACGCTGCCCGGCCAGCTCGGCGATCCGACGAAGTGGCGCAAGCTCACCGGCTGGGTCGACCTCGACAAGGTGATGGCGGCGCAGCAGGCGCAGATCGCGGCGGCCGAAGCGAACCAGGGTGGTGACGGCGCGGGTGGCGAGACGGCCAGGCCGGCGTGAGCGCGCGGCGCTTCACGCGGGCGGGGATGGGCTCGAGGATCGCGCCGCGAGCCGCGAGCGCGCGAGCGCCACGCGGGTGCGCTGGAGGGCGAAGGCGAGCGCCGGGCCGGCGCGCTGGGAGAGCGCCGCGACGAGGCGATCGAAGGGCGGACAGCGGCGCGTCAGGTGGCCGAGGAGGTCGCGCGCGGCGACCGGGGGATCGGCGTGCGGCACGGCGTCGCCCTTGGTGACGAGGCCGGTCGCCGAGGTGGCGATGACGCGGTGCAGGACCAGGCGATGGCCGAAGACGACGAGGGCGATGGCGCCCGGGGCGAGCGGGGCGTGGAGCGGCTCGACGGTGACCTCGTCGCCGTCCTTGATGACGGGCCACATCGAGTGGCCCTGGGCATGGAGGACGAGCGGGCGGCCGGCGGCGAGGTGCTCGCGCGCGAGCTCGACGAAGGCGGCAGAAGCGGGCGTCACGAGCGCGGGGCGGCGCGCACGACGAAGCGCGGGCGCGCGGGCGCGGCGGGGTCGGCGGGGTCTGCGAGATCGAGGAGGCCGGCGGGCATGGGCGGCTCGGGCAGACCGAGGTGGGCCGCGCGGGCGAGGGTCTTCGCGCGGGTCTTCTCACAGAAGTGACGGAGCGCGGCCGTGGGGGTGCGCGTCTCGACCCAGGACTGGCCGGCGCAGAAGTCGCAGTGTTCGCGCACCTCGCAGGTCAGGCAGAGCGCGCGATCGCCTTTGGTGATGGCGCGCACGGCGGCGAGCGGGCTCGCGGCGGGGGCGCGCCAGAGCTCGGCCAGCGGGGTCTCGCGGAGGTTGCCGAGCGGCATCGGCCAGCGCACGCACGGGGTCACGTCGCCCTCGGGCGAGACGTAGAGCGAGGTGTGGCCGGCGCCGCAGCTCTTGCGTGTCTCCCAGGCGCCATCGCGCTGGACGAGGTCGAGCGCGTCGGGGCCGTCGCACTCGGCGGGCGCGTGCTCGAGCTGGTGGCGCTCGAGGTCGACGCGCGCTTCTTCGGTGACGGCGAGCGCGAGCGGGAAGCGATCGCCGGAGAGCGCGGTATTGAGCTGCCCCTCGAGGTTGACGAAGACCCCGAGGGCCTCGCACTCGGCGACGACGGCGCGCCACTCGTCGGCGTTTTCGCGCATGACGACGCAGGTGGCGACGGTGATGACGCCCGCCTGCGCGAGGTGCGCAAGGGCGGCGCGGGTCTTTTCGTGCGAGCCCGGGCGGCGCGTGATCGCGTCGTGGATCGCGGGGCGCGTCGCGTAGTAGCTGAGCGCGACGGTCGAGACGCCGAGCGCGGCGAGCTCACGCGCGACGGCGGCGTCGATGTGGCCGCCGTGGCTCTTGAGGTGCACGAAGAGGCCGTGGCGGCGGGCGTGCGCGATGAGGGCGAGGAGGTCCTTGCGCAGGAAGATCTCGCCGCCCGACAAGGTGATCGAGAAGACGCCGAGCGCGGCGGCTTGATCGAGCACGTCGGTCCAGAAGGCGATCGGCAGGATGGGGCGCGACTTGTCGTCGAGGTAGCAGTGCGCGCAGTCGAGGTCGCACTGATAGAGCAGATCGAGGTGCAGCTTGAAGAGCATGCCCGCGCGCTGGTAGGCGGCGCGCGCCTGGCGGTGCAGGCCGGCGAACATCAGGGCGCCTCCACGAGCGCGGGAGACAACGCCGGGGCGAGGTCGTGCTCGAGCGAGGAGGCGAGACGGTGCGCCGGCACGGCGTCGACGAGCGCGGCGGCGCTGTCGAGCACGAGGGGGTCCGGCGGGGCGAAGTAGAGAATACGGCCGAGGAGGCTCGCCAGCGCATCGGCTTGGGAGATAGCGGTTAGACCCAGGCTTGGTGCACGCGGCTCGAGGAATACGAGCGCGGCGAGCGGGTGGGCGTGGGTCGAGCGCGGCAGGCGCTCGCGCCCCGGGATCGGCGTGCCGGCGATCGACCAGCCGCCCCGGTCGTCGGGCAAGACCAGGGCGGCATCATCGGCGAGCAGGCGCCAGCCGGGGAGGCGGCCGCGCATCGTCGTCTTGCCGGCGCCGCTCTTGCCGACGAAGGCGTGACCGCGCCCGGCGGGATCGGCGAGCGCGGCGCCGTGCAGGAGGAGGCCGCCTATGACCGGGGCGGTCATCGCCAGCGCGACGCGCAGGGCGCCGGCGACCCAGAGCGCGGTGAAGCGCTCACCGCGGGGGCCGAACTCGGACAGGTCGCGCAGCGCGAAGGCGGCGTGGGCGTGCCCGGGGGACAAGGTGAGGCGCGCGTCCCAGGCGACGGAGCGATCGACGAGCGCGCCGTCGGCGGCGGGGTGGAAGCGGGGCTGGCGGGGGCGGTCGGCGCGCGACGCGGAGATGAGCGAGAGCTCGAGCGTGAGGTGCAGCCGCGTCGGCGACGGCGCGATCTCGACCCCGGCGAGCAGGGCGTCGACGTGCGGCACGAGCGCCGGGGGCGCGGCGAGCTCGAGCGCGATGGGGCCCGCGGCGAGGCAGCGGACCGCGCGCGTGCCCGGCATGGGGGCGCTCAGGGGCAGTCGATCGGATCGGCGTCGCCGATACCGCTCTGCAGTTGCACGCGCTCGAAGGCGTCGCCGCTCTCGACGATCGGTGGGGCGTAGGGGCGCCGCGTGTCCGTCGTCGCGACCTCGGCCGGGGGCCGTGCGCGCGGTTCCTTGGAGGCCTCCTGCCTTTCCTTGTCCATCGTTGGTCCTCGCTGGGGCATCAGTGAACGATCACGACATCGCCGAGGTTCGACCCGGAGATGAGATCGATCAGACCGTCGCCGCTCATGTCCTCACCGCCGTCCACCCAGGTTCCGATCGAGCCGTCGGTGTCCGGCGCACGATAGCGATTGACGATCTCGCCGTCGAGCACCGGGAACTGTCCGAGCACGATCGAGGCGGCGGGCCTGAGGTGATTGAGGCGAAGCTGGAGCGTGCGGCCGGCGTTGTCACCGATGAGGAGGTCGGCCCGCGGCGCGGCCGGGTCGCCGGCGAGCCAGCCGTCGAAGTCGCCGACGACACGCACGGTGAAGGGCACCGAGGTGTTGAGCTCGGACACGATCACCCAGCCGTTGGTGCCGGTGTAGGTGTCGCCGACCGGCGCGCCGGTCGCGCCGACGCGCACGTCCTGACCGACGAGCGCCTGCAGCTTGGCGCCGTCGAAGATGAAGATCGAGCGGCCGTCGGTCGGCAGGCCCTGGAAGAGGGCGCCGAGACGGCGCGGCGAGTGGCCGATGACGACGTCGGCGACACCGTCGCCGGTGAGGTCGAAGCGGCCCTGGTGGCTCGTGCCGAAGCCGGGCACGAGCGCGGCGGTGTCCTGGCGCAGGCGGAGCGAGCGGGTGTCCTCGTCGACGGCGGCGGCCGCGCTCTCGCTGACGGTGACGGTCGTGCCGGCGCTGAAGCTGCGCCCGGGGAAGAGGAAGACGCGCGCGTCGGAGCTGCCCGACTGCAGCACCAGGAGGTCGTCCTTGGCGCCGGTGCCGAGGCCGGTCGGGGTGGCGAGCACGTCGCCGGCGCGTGCGCAGCGGCGGCCGAGCACGATCGGTGAGCCCTGCGGCAGCTGCTCGGTCACGCCCCAGTTGCCGATGGCGGCGACGCTCCAGGCGCCGAGCCCGGTCGGCGGAGCGTTGGAGACCGTGCCGGCGACCGAGAGATCGAAGGTGAGGTTGGTCGCGGCGTTCCAGGTGGTCTGGCCGGGGATCACGTGCACGGTGCTGGCGAAGGTCTCGGCGATCACGAGGTCGTCGGTCGTGAGCGTGTTGGTGACGAGGCCGTCGAAGTCGCCAGTCGAGCAGAAGCCGGTGTACTCGGCGCCGTAGGCGCCGCCCGAGCCGATGCGGATCCCGCGGAAGCGCAGGTTGGGTTGGGTGAGGTCGGGCAGCACGCCGGCCTGACCGAGGTAGACGGCGACGTAGCCCTCGCCGGCGGCGGAGGTGCTGCCGTTGGTGATGCGCCCGGAGACGCCGAAGTCGCCGAGGCCGTCGCCGTTGAGGTCGCCGAGCGAGACGACGTGATGGCCGGTCTGGGTGACGCCGGGGAAGATCGCGCCGGCGTCGGCGCCGATGAGGCAGGTGTGGTCGGGGCCGGAGAGCGCGCTGATCGTGGTCGTGGCGGGCAGGCTGGCGAGGCCGCGCATGACGCAGAAGCCGTTGGTGTTCGGGGAGAACGCCACCCACTCGGCGCGGCCATCACCGGTGAGATCGCCGAGGATCGAGCCGCGGCGGGTGATGAGCAGGCCGTTGGCGCCGAAGGTGTTGCCGGTGTTGTCGAAGCGCACGAGCGAGACGTCGTTGAAGAGGTCGGCGTTCAGGATCTCGACGGTGCTGGCGGGGTCGAGCGGGGAGTAGTTGCCACCCGAGTCGCGGGCGCGCACGACGACGTAGAGCGCGACCTCGGACAGCGGCGAGGCGTCGTCGAAGCGGACGTCGAGCTTGCAGGTGTCCGAGAAGGCGCGGGTGTCGGGGCCTCCGAACGAGGTCGTCATCGCCTGGCCCGCGGGGGCGGGCGGCGGCATCGGATCGGAGCCGAAGACGAGGCTCGCATCGCAGGCTGCATCCCAGTCGTCCTCGGTGAGGATCGGGGCGAGCCTGGCGTAGCGGATCTCGTAGGCCGCGGGCAGCTCGTCCTCGCCGACGGCGGTCCAGGACAAGGTGATGCGCGGGCGGCGGCGGTCGACCTCGAAGTCGGTGACGGTGACGATCTCGGGCTGGGTCACGTCGACGGTGGCGGTGAAGCTCGAGCTGTCGGCGTTGCCGGCGGCGTCGGTGGCGGTCACCGTGACGGCGTGGGTCTCGAGGTCGGTGAGCGTCATGCCGAGGAGCTGCTGGGTGATCGGGCTCGTGCCGGCGAGCGCGAGCGGGATGTCACCGTTGGTCGGATCGAGCGCGACGGTCTGGCTGCCGGTGGCGGAGAGCGTGGTGATCACGCCGCCGTCGACGTTGGTGTCGGTGACCTGCACGGCGGCGTGGAACTGCATGCCGGCGGTGTTGGGATCGAGGTCTTCGGCGAAACCCCAGCTGACCGACTCGCCGTCGGCGGCGGTGACGAAGCCCTGGATCGTCGTCGAGACGAACGACACGGCGGGCAGGGTGAGGTCGACGCCGATCGGCACGACGCCGGTGGAGACGAGCTCGTTGGCGCCCTGATAGGCCTTGGTCTCGAGCTGGAGCGCGGCGCCGTCGTCGAAGGTGACGACGAAGGTCTCGGTGGCGGCGGGGTTGGGGATCTCGGCGAGCTCGGTGGCGCCGTCGAAGAGGCGCAGGTGGTTGACCGCGCCGCAGGTGCCGGCGAGCCCGACCTCGATCGAGACCTCGGCGGAGGCGCAGCTGGTGTCCGGCGTGGCGCAGGAGCTCGTGTTGTACCAGCCGCTGGTGGGGAGGTTTCGGAACGAGATGGCGCAGGTGACGACGATCTGGATCCGCACCTCGAAGGTGTGCGTGTTGCCGGCGACGTCGAAGGTCGTCAGGATGATCTTCTGGCGGGTGACGGCGGCGTCGAGATCGAGCGTGATGTCGACGCTCGGCTCCTGACCGTCGGGGTTGGTGACGGCGCCGGTCGCCTCGACGACCGGGTCCTGGCAGTTGTCGAACTGGAGGTTGCAGCCCTTGGAGCTGGCGAGCTGCCAACTCGTGGCGCCGTCGGCGGTGGAGAAGACGACCGTCACCTGGAAGCCGGGGGTGCCGGGATCGGCGTCGACGAGATCCTCGGTGAAGTCGGCGGGCTCGATGATCGTACCCGAGGGCGGCACGGTATCGACGACGACGGTCTCGGGGGCGGTCGCGGCGGTGGTGGGGTTGAGCGCGGCGTCGCTGACGGTCGCGGTGAGGGTGTGGCTGCCGTCGCTCAGGAGGTTGAAGGTCGCGTGGTCGAAGGTGAGGCTGCCGGCGCTGACGACGCCGCTCGCGACCTCGACGGTGGCGTCGAAGACGGTGACGGTGCGGCCCTCGGCGTTGGAGCTCAGCACGACGTCGAGGTCATCGCCGAGCTTGAGGGGGGAGCTCGCCGGGCGCGTGAAGACGAGGGTCGGCGCCGTGACGTCGACCGTCGGCTGGTAGGTGAGCGCGCCGAGGCCGGGCGTGGCGGGGGAGGTGTTGCCGACCGCGTCGCGCATGACGACCCAGACCTGCGGGCTGCCCTCGGGCAGCGTCACGCGCACGGTGTGCTGGCCGGCGGAGGGGACGTCCAGGGTGCCGGCGACGACGCCGTTGACGAAGACCTCGGCCGAGCCCGGCTCGTCGGTGGTGAAGCGGATGTCGTAGGCGCGAGGGACCTCTTCCTGCTCGGCGGCGTTGAGGGTGCCCAGCGGGTCGAGGTCGTCGGACGGGCTGTCGAGGGCGCTGACCGTCGGGGTGACGAGGTCGACGAAGACGCGGCGCTCACGCTCGGTGGCGCTGACGGCGGACTGGCTCGAGACCCAGGCGCCGCCGGGGATCGGCAGGACCTCGGCGACCAGGCGCTGGGCGCCGGGCAGGAGCGCGCTCGAGACATCGATGACGGTGATGCCGCCGCCGGACGAGACGCGCATGACCTCGCGGAAGGAGCCGGTCACGCTCGGCGACGAGGCGCAGACCGCGGCGCCGGTCGAGGAGAGCGCCGGGTCGTCGCTGCAGACGCGCACGTTGTCGGTCGTCGTCTCGACGGCGTCGACCACCGTGACGAGCTGACGCGAAGCGCCGGTGCCCCAGGCGATCCAACAGGTGCCGGACGCGCAGACCGTGCCGGCGGCGCAGCCCGCGCCGCAGCTGTCGGCGGGCACCGTGGTCGGGCCGGTGATGCGGATCGCGGCGTCGCTGTCGACGGCGACGTCGAGCTCGACCGTGGTGAGGTTGCCGTTGGCGTCGGAGACGCTGACGGTCAAGGTGACGAGGCCCTCGGGCCAGGTGACGAGGCCGGGCGTGGCCGGCTCGGCGAAGGTCGCGGCGTAGGCGCCGCCGTCGGGCACGTCGGCGGTGACGGTGTGCTCGAGGGACTTCTCCTGGGGGCCGCCATCGTCCCAGCTCAGCGTGGCGGTGACGACCGCGCCGGAGGCGACGCCGCCGAGGGTGGCGCCGAGCGCGTGCTGCATGCCGGCGGTGGTGTCGTCGGCGTCGTCGGTGTCGCCCTGCAGGATGGCGTCGGGTGAGGTGATGACGATCGTCGGGGCGGTGCGGTCGACCGTGACGTCGATGGCGGTGCCGGTGGCGGACTGCTCGACGAGATCGGTGACGCTCGGGGTGAGCGTGCAGGTCTCGCCGTCGGTGAGCACGACGCCGGTGAAGCTGACGGCGTTGTTTGCAACAGTTCCGTTGTAGTTGCCCGCGGGCCCGCCGCAGGCGACCGCGAGCGTGGCGACGCTGCCGTCTTCGGCGTTGGTCGTGGTGGCGCTCACGGTGGTGACGCAGTTCGTCTGGCCCGCGGCGCACTCGGGCGAGGCGAGGACGAAGAGGGCCTCGTCGGTCGGGCTGGTGATGGTGATCGTCGGCTGCACGTTCTTCTGGGTGACGACGCGCGGGCCGGAGACGCCGAGCGCGGAGTTGGGGCGCTCGGCCTCGGCGATGAAGGTGGTGGCGGCGCCGGGCGCGAGCGGCACGGCCGCGAAGGTGTAGGTGCCGTCGGCGGCGCCGGTCGGGGTGAGGCCGGTGTCGGTGCCGCCGGCGAGCAGCGTCACGTCGAGGCCGGAAAGCGGCGCGCCGTCGTCGGTGACGGTGACGACGATGTCGATCGCAGTGGCGGCGGTGCTGAGATCCTCGGCCGGGGTGGAGATGACGACGGTCGGCGCGTCGAGCTCGAGGCGGCGCGTGACGACGGCCGGGGTGGCGGTGTTGCCGCAGGCGTCGGTCGCGCTGATCGTGAGGATGTTGTCGCCGGGCTGCAGCGTGACGGCGCTGAAGGTGACGGTGGCGGCGGCGGCCTGGCAGGTGGCGGCGCCGAGGCCGAGCGCGAGGCAGACGGTGGCAGCGGCAGCCGGAGGCGATACGTCGCCGGGGCGGGCGTCCTGGTAGGTGGCGACGACGTCGACCTGCACGCCGGCGGCGGTCGAGGTGTCGTCGGCCTCGGTGATGTCGGGGTCGGCTGGCGCGGTGAGCGCGACGACCGGGCGGGTCCGGTCGACGACGACGCCGACGGCGGCGCCGCTGGAGGCGGGGTTGCCGAAGGCGTCGGTGGCCGAGGCGACGACGCCGTAGCTGCCGTCGGGGGTCTGGCCGAGCGGGATGGTGACGGCCCAGGAGTCGGCGTCGGCGGGGCCGGCGGCGGAGGCGACGGGGTCGCCGTCGAGCTCGACCAGGGTCGCGGTGACGGTGCGGCCGTCGAGCGCGCTGGCGGCGCCGGCGGCGGCGATGTCGGCGCGATGGCACTGGCCGGCGGTCGGGGCGGTGACGGTGAGGGTCGGCGGGGGCAGCGCGAGCACCCAGGCGACGAGGGCGGACACGCCGGGGTTGGGCAGGTCGACGCGCGCGCGGCACTCGACGCTGGTGGTGAGCTCGGAGGTGTCGACGGCGACGTCGAGATCGTAGACGCCGTTTTCGGCGACGGTGGTGATGGTGCGCGCGCCGACCTGGGTGAAGGCGGCGCCGCCGGTGGCGCGGCACTCGACGAGGAGCGCGGCGCCGGCCTCGGCGCGGTCGGCGTCGAGGGTGACCGTCAGGTCGTAGACGGTCGCGCTCGCGGGGTCGGCGTCGCCGGCGGCGAGCAGGGTGGCGCCGTCCGCCGGGGCGACGATGGCGATCGGGTTGACCAGGGTGACGGCGACGGTGCGCGAGGCTGGCTCGGCGGTGTTGCCGCAGCCGTCGCGACCCGTGACGGTGAGCACGTTGTCGCCAGCGACGAAGGTGATGCCGTCGAAGGTGACGGTCTCGGCGAGCGCCTGGCAGGTCGGGGCGCCGCCGTTGACGACGAGGCAGACCTCGCCGCCGCCGGGCGTGGTGGCCTCGGTGGCGTTGACGACGACGCTGGCCTGGTAGCCGGGGGTGGCGGGGTCGGCGTCGGGCGTGACGTCGCCGTCGAGCGCGTCGGGCGGGGCGGTGATGGCGAGGGTGGGCGCGACGCGGTCGATGACGAGGGCGACCGAGGCCTCGGCCGGGTTGCCGAAGGCGTCGGCGCCCGAGACGGTGAAGGCCCAGGGGCCGTCGTCGTCGCCGAGGGCGTAGGTCCCGCTCCAGTCGCCGGCGTCGGAGACGGTGGCGAAGTCGGTCACGATGATCGGGCCGTCCTCGGGGTTCGGGCTCGTGCCGCCGAGCTCGAGCGGACCCCCGGCGAGGTTGGCGGCCGTGCCGGCAAAGCCGAGCGTGTCGGTGGCGAGGCAGGCGCCGTCGGTGGGGGCGGTGATGACGAGCGCGGGCGGCGGCACGGCGAAGGTGAGGCGCAGCGGCTCGGAGACGAGCGGCTCGGGCGTGTCCATGGTGGCGACGCAGCGCGCGGCCTGGCCGACGATGCGCACGTCGGCCTGCACGGCGACGAGGTAGGTGCCGTCGGGCGAGGGCTGGGCGACGAGGTCCTGGCCGACGACGGTCCAGGCGTCCGGGTCGGGGGTGTCGGCGGGCTGGCAGAGGATCTCGAGGCGGGTGCCGGCCTCGGCGCTGGTGGCGGCGACGGTGAAGGCGGTGTCGTAGACCTCGGTGGTGGCGGGGTCGCCGTCGGCGGCGGCGAGCAGCACGGCGCCGTCGGCGGGAGCGACGATGGCGATCGTCTCGGGGATGGCGGTGACGAGGAGCTCGCGCTCGAGGGTGGTGAGGTTGCCGCAGCCGTCGGCGACCGCGGCGGCGAGGCTGACCGGGCCGTCCTCGGTGAAGGTGATGGTGCCGAAGCTGAGCTCGCCGCCGCCCTGGCCGATGAGCTCGGAGGCGACCTCGTCGGCGACGGTCAGGGTCGCGCCGAAGGGCTCGTCCTCCTCGAGGGTGAGCGCGACGCGGAGCTCGTATTGCAGGCCGTTGTCGGGGTCGCCATCGGCGTCCTCGGCGAGGGTGAGCTCGAGCTGCTCGACGGGCGGGCGCACCCAGGCGAGCCCGGGTGGCAGGAGGTCGAGGCGCGCGGCGACCTGGGCGGTGGCGTCGAGGGACGGGTCGATGGGGTGCGGGGCGAGGAGGTCGAGCGCGAGCTCACCGGTGAAGCCGCTGGCGGGGTCGATCGGGACGACCAGGGTGGCGGTGCCGTCCTCGGAGAACGCGCTCTCGGCGAGGGTGATGACGGTCTCGCCGAGCGTGGCGGTGCCGCCGACCGCCGCGCACTCGCCGGTGGTGCGGGTCACGAGGACCCGCGCAGCTTCGAACGGGGCGACGAGGTCGCTGGCCTCGAGCGCGACGCAGCCGGCCTCGTTGACGGTGAGCTCGGCGGTGATGACGCAGGGCTCGACGCCGAAGTCGACGAGCTTGGAGGCGACGAGGAGCTCGCCCTGGGCCATGACCTCGACGCGCACCTCGACCGGGGCGTCGCGGTCGGGGATGTTGGCACCCTCGAGGCGCGCGCCGCCGAGCTCGTCCTCGATGAGGGTGATCGAGCTCAGGGCGACCAGGGCGTCGTCTATGTAGTAGCGGACCTCTTCGCCCTGGGCGACGCGCTCCGTCTCGAGCGCGAGGTCGATCTGGAAGCCCGGGATCCCGCGGTAGCGCTCGGGCTCGTCGGCCGGCATCAGCACGACCTCGTCGTCGCCGCGGCCGAGCTCGCCGCCTTGTCCCTCGAACCAGAAGGTCAGGGTGGGCAGATCCGGGCCGACCTCGCCGTCGAGCCCGTCGGCGGTGTCCTCGCCGTCGGGCAGCGCGTCGTCGCCGTCGTCGTCGCCGTCGGCGGTCTCGGCGTCGTCATCGACCTCGCCGTCGGGAGGCAGGTCGCCGGTGCCCAGCGGCCGCCGCATCTCGGAGCCTTCGCAGGCCGCGGTGGCGACGATGAACAGGGCCAGTGCGAGCGATCTCATGAATCCCCCTCCGTCGGGCTTCGAGTGACGCGATCACCAGGCGTCACGACGTGTTGGACGAGCCGGACGGGCGGCCCGAAGCGTATGAGTCGCCGCCGAGCAAGTCAATCCGCCCCACCGCCGGTCGGGGCCGAGGGCGTCGCGCGCGCGACGAGCTGGCGCTCGGCGAGCTGGCCGAGAAAGGTCAGCACGTCGGGCAAGGCGCTGTCCGCGGTGACCGTGAAGAGCCGCGCGAGGTGCTCGGCGAGCGCGCGCGGGGTCGCGCCGTCCGAGCCGGACTCGAGCAGGCGCTCCCAGAGGGTGCGGGCCGTGGCGTTGCGCAGCCAGTGCACGCGGCTGTCGGGCATCAGGATGAAGACCTCGTCGCCGACCACGCGGAAGAGGGGTCGGCCGGGGATGTGCACAGGCTCGTCGGGCGAAAAGGTCACCTGGGGCATCTGGCCATCCTTCCGGTCAATGCGCAACTTCGGCCTCCATCGCCGGCCCGTTCGCGGGCGAATCCGGATGACGAATCGGGTAGGATGGGGTCGTGAGGCGCGCGCGGACCACGAGCTGGATGACGACGGTGATCGCCCTTGGGCTCGGGGCGTGCGGCGGCGGGCCCATGGCCGACGACGTGCCGCGCGACGTGGCCGACGATGGCGCCGGCGACGCGACGGTGCCGGGCGCGGACGGCGACGTCGAGGCGGCCGAGGAAGTAACTGATATCATGGATGATACTGACAGCGGAGCGGTCGACGCCGACGGCGAGGATCTCGCGCCGGCCGACGGCGGCGATGCCGAAGAGACCATGACAGACGCCGGCGACGCCGAAGAGACCATGACAGATGTCGGCGCCGAGGAGACCATGACAGACGCCGGCGACGCCGAGGAGACCATGACAGACGCCGGCGACACCGAGGACGCCACGCCCGACGCGGGCTGCGTCGAGGGCGACCCGTGCGTCTTCTCCGGCTACCTGCCGCCCTGCTATCAGGCCCGCTGCAACACGCTGGCCGCGTGCATCGCCGAGCGCGTGCCCGGCTGCTGCCTCGCCGACGACCAGTGTGCGCCGCCCGAAGGCGGCGCCTGCGCCACCGTGCGCTGCCTGCAGCGGACCTGCACCGAGCTGGTGATCCCCGGCTGCTGCGAGCACGACGGCGCGTGCGACGACGGCCTCGCCGCGACGACCGACACCTGCGTGGAGCCCGCGGCGCGCTGCGCCCAGTGCGCGCCACCCTGCCCCGAGCGCACGCCGCTCCTGCGCGCCACCTTCGACGCCCCGGGCGCGACCCCGACGGCGCTCGGCTTCGTCGTCGCCGACAGCCAGCCCGGCGACGCCGTCACCTGGCAGCGCACGACCGCGCACTTCGCCGCCGGCGGCGCCGCCCTCTACCTCGGCGACCCGCGCTGCCGCACCTACTACGGTGGCGCGCTCGACGCCGGCTGCGCCCCGCGCGACCCGAGTGGCCAGGACAGCGGCCGCGTGCAGGTCGGCCTCTACACCCCGGTCCTGAGCCTGCCCGCCGACAGCCCGGCGCTCCTCACCGCCTGGGTGCGCGCCGCCGTCGAGCCGCTCGCCCACCTCGGCGCGGCCGAGCCCGACGTCCTGCGCGTGCACGTCGAGCCGCTCGGCGTCGTCGCCTCGACCCTCTGGGAGGTCGCCTCGACCCTCGACCTCGGCAAGTCGACCGACTGGGCCCCGCTGGCGGTGGACCTCGCCCCGTGGCGCGGCCAGGTCGTGCGCGTGCGCTTCGAGCTCGACACGCTCGACGGCGAGGACAACCTCCACGAAGGCGTGTGGCTCGACGAGATCACCGTGAGCCTCGCCTGCGCCGGCGGCGGCTGCTGCGCCGACGATCTCGACTGCGGCCCGCCGACCGCCTGCTCCCGCGGCGCCTGCCTCGCGACCGCCCAGGGCGGCGCCCGCCTCTGCGCCGAGCTGCCGGCGACGCCCGGCCTCCTCTGCACCCCGTGCACCGGCGACGAGGTCTGCGCCGACCTCGACCCCTGCACGCGCGACGTGTGCCTGCCCTCCGGCACCTGCGCCAACACCACCTTCTGCTGCCTCGAGCGCGACCTCCTCGCCGAGGACTTCGAGACCTCGCTCGGGCAGATCGCCGTCGTCGATCCCGATCCGAGCGACGGCGTCGCCTGGTTCCGAAAAGACGGCGCCGCCTGGTTCGGCGACCCGCGCACCGGCGACTACGCCGCCGCCGGCCGGGTCCGCGGCACGCTGGTCACGCCGGGCATCGAGCTGCCGGCGACGCTGGCGCCGCGCCAGTCGCTGCGCATGACGATGAGCCTGCGCCTGTCGACCGAGTGGGATCTCGCCGCCGAGCCCGACCCGCTCGTCCCCCTCGACAACCCCGCCGGCCTCGACCGCCTCTTCGTCGAGGTCGTCGACGCCGCCTTCCGCACCGAGGTCTGGAGCTCCGACCGGATCGGTGGCACCACGCTCGGCGCGCCGCGCGAGATCGCCATCGACCTCGCCCCGTGGCGCGGCCGCACCGTGCGCATCGAGGTCCACTTCGACAGCGGCGACGAGACGCTCAACACCTTCGACGGCGCCTTCATCGACGCGCTCGCCATCGGGCTCGTCTGCGACGCCCCGCCGGATTGACGGCCCCTCCGCGCGGCTGTCCTTGCGAGTCCGCGCGCCAAATGCTACGCGCGACGGCCGTGATCGCATCGACCACCATCGCCGCCGCCCTCGTCCTGAGCATGCTCGCCTGCAACGCCGGCGAGCTCGGCGACACCCCCATCGAGCGCTGCGTGCCCGAGGGCGCCTGCGACGAGGCGATGTTCCAGGGCGGGCTCAGCGCCGCACACGGCGACGCCACCCGCGGCGCGGCGCTCTACCAGAAGGACTGCGCGCGCTGCCACGGCGACGCCGGCAAGGGCCTCGCCGAAGCGCGCCGCGTCGACATGACCAGCCCCGCCTGGCAGGCCACGATGCGCGACGGCACCATCGTCAAGACGCTGCGCGCCGGCCGCCCGCCGACCATGCCGGCCTTCGCCTACGAGGACCAAGAGCTCAAGGACCTGCTCGCGCACTTGCGCGGCCTCGAGGTCGTGCCCCCGCCCACGCCGACAAAGGGCTATTGATGTCGCGCAAGACGACGACGCTGCTCCTCCTCCTGCTGTCGCTCGCCGGCCTCGCGGATTCGCTCTACCTCACCTACGACCACGGCGCCTTCCACGCCGACCCCGCCGGCTACGGCGGCGGCCTCTGTGGCGCCGAAGGCGGCTGCGAGATCTCGCGCACCTCGGCGCTGTCCGAGATCCCGTTGCCCGGCGCCGAGCTGGGGTTGCCGACCTCGGTGCTCGCGCTCGGCTTCTACGTCGTCTTCATCGTGCTGACGCTCTTGCGCCATCACGCCAGCGGCCCGAGCCCGACCCGCACCTGGGCCGCCAACCTGCCCCACCTCGCGCGCCTCATGCTCGGCCTCGCCGTGCTGGCCAACGTCTACTCGCTCTTTCTCTTCGGCTACTCGCTGGCCGAGGGCAGCGTGTGCAAGTTCTGCGCGGTGCTCTACGTCGTCAACGCCGGCCTGCTCGTCGTCACCTGGAAGACCCTGGGCGAGCCGATCGGCGCCGCGTTCAAGGCGATCGCCGGCGCGATCACCTCCCGCAGCGGCGGCGTCGCGACCCTGGTCATGCTGCTCGCGCTCGCCGGCGGATACATCGTCTATCGCACGACCGTGCTCAGCGCCCGCGCAAAGGCCCCCGTCGTCAAGGTCGACGCGACCGTCGACACCTCGACGCGCCCGACGAAGGGCCCGGCCGACGCGCCCGTGCAAATCCTCGAGTTCGCCGACTTCGAGTGCCCGCACTGCAAGCTCGCCTTCCACATCCTCGAGGAGGTCCTCGCCGAGCGCTCCGACGTGCGCGTGAGCTTCATGCACTTCCCGCTCGATCAGGCCTGCAACCGCTTGATCGACCGCCCCTTCCACGCGCGCGCCTGCGAGCTCGCGCTCATCGGCGAATGCGCGCACGCGCAGGGCCGTTTCTTCGACGTGGCCCCGCTGCTCTTCGAAGACCACCCCACCCCGACGCTGCTCGACAAGATCGGCGCGCTCGGCCTCGATCGCAAAGCCCTCGAAGCGTGCACTCGCGACCCCCAGGCGCTGGCGCGCGTCAAGGGCGACATCGAGATGGGCCTCGCCGCCGAGATCGGCGGCACGCCCGCCGTCTTCTTGAACGGCGTGCTCGTCGGCGGCGCCGTGCCCAAGGACAAGCTCAACGGCCTCATCGACGCCGCCAAGAAGGCGCCGTCATTGAACGCGCCCGACAAGTGAGGCGCTGACGTGCACCGCGCGGCGATCGGCATCTTCGACTCCGGGATCGGCGGCCTCACCGTCGCGCGTGAGATCGCGCGCGTCCTGCCCGACGAGGATCTCATCTACCTCGGCGACACCGCGCGCCTGCCCTACGGCACCAAGAGCGCCGCCACCGTCGTGCGCTACTCCGAGCGCGCGGTCGATCTGCTCTTGCGCTACCCGGTCAAGGCGGTGGTGATCGCGTGCAACACCGCCTCGGCCTATGCGCTCGACGCCCTGCGCTCGCACACCGAGCTCGCGGTGCTCGGCGTCATCGACCCCGGCGCGCGCGCCGTCGCAGCCAGGACCCGCGGCGGTCGCATCGGCGTCGCCGGCACCGAGGCGACGATCCGCTCGGGCGCCTATCAGCGCGCCATCGCCGCCGCGCTCGGCCTCGACGAGCCGAGCGCCGCCGAGCGCATCGTCGCCCGCCCCTGGCCGCTGCTCGTGCCGCTGGCCGAAGACGGCTGGGTCGATCACCCGGTCGCCCGACTCACCCTCGAGACCTATCTCGAGCCCTTCGTCGCCGCCGCCGTCGACACCCTCGTGCTCGGCTGCACCCACTACCCGGTCTTCAAGCCGCTCATCGCCGAGGTCCTGGCGACGCGCTTTTCCGGCTGCCCGATCACCCTCGTCGACTCCGCCGAGGCGGTCACCGAAGAGCTCGGCCAGCTCCTCGACGCCCGCGGCCTGCGCGCCCCCGCCCGCGAAGGTCGGCGCAGCTTCTTCTGCACCGACCTGCCCGAGCGCTTCCAGCGCGTCGGCACCGTCTTCTTCGGCGGCGACGTCGCGCCGGTCTTCCCGGTCGATCTCTGATCGTCAGCGCACGCGCGCGACGCCGCCTTCGCGCTCGGCCCGATAGACCGGCCCATCGCCGAACGCGATGAGCGCCCGGCCGTCGGCCTCCCAGCTCAGCTCGCAGTCGAGCGCGAAGCGACGCGTCACGTCGGCGGCGTGGCCCTTGGGCACGCGCTCGACCGTGAGAGCGTAGCGCACGACGCCCGAGACGGGGCGGCGCGTCGCGGCGTCGAGGCCGACCTCGTCGAAGGCGGCGCGATAGTCGAGCTGCCAGGTACGCACGGTCGCAGGCTCGCCCTCGTCCTCGCGAACGACCGCGACCGTCGCCGAGCCCCGCGCGTGGCCCTCGAGCGCGACGATCGTCTCGTCGAGCGCCTCGAGCACCCAGTCGGCGTCGAAGCTCGCCGTCGCGTCGAAGCCCTCGGAGGCCCAGGCCCCCGACCAGACCGCCTCGACGTGCGCGACCGCCGCGCCGCCGTCGCAGAGCGCACCGCGGCCGAGCTCGTCGCTGCAGATCGCCGCGAGGTCGTAGTCGACGCCGTCGACCGCCGCGCTCGCCACCTCGCCGCTCAGGCGGAAGCCGCGCGGCAGCTCGCCCTGCGCCACGCCGATCGCGCCGGCGAAGGCCCGGCCCTGGCCGCGCGCCTCGTCGGCGAGCATCGCGCCCAGCGCCGCGGCGACCTCGTCGTATTCGGCGGTGGTCATGCGCTGCTGATCGACATCGGCCCAATCGAAGCAGCCGGACCCGCCGATGGCGGTGGCGAAGATGACGGCGATCGAGACCGACGAGCGAACGCGCGAACGCGGCGCGGCGAGCGTGGTGGAAGACCTGGCGTGCATGGGGTGGGTCCTGGGGCGCTTCGCGGGAAGCTGGGCTGGAAGCGCCGCGCATAGCTCGAATGCGAGAGCCGTGCCAGGAATTTCAGCGGGCGGCCACGAGGGCCGCCCCAACAGCGGGAAGCCACGAGGGCCGCCCCACGGCGGGAAGCCACGAGGTAGCGCCTACCGTCGCGCCTACCGTAGCCTCGACCTCAGGACGTGTAGCCGAGCGCTTTGAGCTTGTCGTCGCGGTCGAACCAGTCCGGGTCGACCTTGACGCGCAGGTCGAGGAAGACCTTGCGCTCGAGCAGGCGCTCGAGGATGCCGCGCGACTTCTCGCCGATCGCCTTGACCTGCGAGCCGGCCCGCCCGACGACGATCGGCTTGTGGCTCTTTCGGGCGACGTGGATGTTGGCGTGCACGACTACCAGGCCGTCGCCTTTCTCCTCCCAGGAGATCACGTCGACCGCCACGCTGTAGGGCAGCTCCTGCGCGAGCTGCATGAAGAGCTGCTCGCGGATGATCTCCTTGGCCAGAAAGCGCATCGGCCGGTCGGTCAGCTCGTCCTCGGCGAAGAGCGGCGCGCCCTCGGGCAGGTGCTTCTTCGTCGCGGCGAGGAGCTTGTCGATGTTGGACTGCGCGCCCTTGAGGCGCGCCGCGATCGGCACCACCTCGGCGAACTCGTAGAGCGCCGAGAAGCGCTCGATCAGGCCGAGCAGCGCCGACTTGTCGCCGATCTTGTCGGTCTTGTTCAGCACGAGGAAGGCCTTCTTCTTCGCGGCGGCGACGTGCGCGACGATGGCGCGCGTCTCCTCGAGTACGTGCTCGGTCGCCTCCAGCGCCTTGGCGGCGTCGACCATGACGTAGCAGAGATCGACCTCGCTCACCGTGCCGATCGCCAGATCGACCATGTAGCGGTTGAGCTTGGTCTGAGCCTCGTGGATCCCGGGTGTGTCGACCCAGACGACCTGCCAGCCGTCGAAGGTGCGGATCCCCTTGATGCGGTCGCGCGTCGTCTGCGGCTTGGGCGTGGCGATCGCCACCTTCTGCCCGAGCACGCGGTTCAAGAGCGTGGACTTGCCGACGTTGGGCCGGCCGAGGATGCCGACGATGCCGAAGCGGTGCGGTTCGGAGCTGGTGCTCATAAGGTGGCGAACGCCTTGTCGACGCGGGCGATGTCGCCGTCGTCGACGTCGAGGTGGGTCACCAGGCGCGCGCTCGCGGGCCCGGTCGGGAAGAAGGCGACGCCCCGCTCGCGCGCGGAATCGACGAGCGCGCCCGCCGACGAGAAGCGCGGGTGCACCGCGAAGTGCACGATGTTCGACTCGATGGGATGCAGCGGCGTGCCGATCGCGTGGCGCGCGAGCAGCTCGGCGAGCGCACGCGCGCGCGCGTGGTCGTCGGCCAGGCGCGCGACGTGGTGCTCGAGCGCATGCAGCGCCGCTGCCGCCAGGATCCCCGCCTGCCGCCACACGCCACCGAGGCGGTGGCGCAGCCGGTCGGCGCGCGCGATCACCTCGCGCGAGCCGCCGAGACACGATCCGATCGGCGCGCCCAGCCCCTTCGAGAAGCACACGCTGACGGTATCGAAGCCGCGTGCGTGCTCGGCGGCCGTATTCCCGGTGACGATCATCGCGTTCCAGATCCGCGCGCCGTCGAGGTGGCAGGCGAGGCCACGCCCCTTGGCCCACATCACGTATTCACGTATCTTCTCGACAGAGAAGACCCGCCCACCGGACCAGTTGTGCGTATTCTCCAACGCCATGACGACCGGGCGCGGCGCCTTGGGGTGCGGCCCGTAGCAGTGCGCCTCGAAGGCCTCGATCGCGGGCAGGCCCGACTCGCCCGGCACGTGCACGAGCGTCGCCCCGAAGGTCGCCGCGCTGCCGCCGCCCTCCCAGCGCGCGACGTGTGCGAAGGCCGGCAGGAGCACGGCGTCGCCCGGCTGGACCAGGGCGCCGATGCCGATCTGGTTTCCCATGGTGCCGCTCGGCACGAAGAGCGCCGCCTCGACGCCGAGGCGCTCGGCGACCACGGCTTCGAGGCGCTTGACGGTGGGATCGTCGTCGAAGACGACGTCGCCGACCTCGGCCTCGGCCATGACCTTGCGCATGGCCGCCGTCGGGCGCGTCACCGTGTCGGAGCGCAGGTCGACGACGCGCGGCGAACCGGCCGCGCTCATCCGAACCACACCGACTTGCGCGTCGCCAGGCGCTGGTCGATCAGATCCTGCACCGCCTGCCGGAGCTCCTCGTTGACGCGGTTGAGCGCCACGCGGTCGCGCTCGAGCTCGCCAGGGCCATAGGCCGAGAGGTCGATCGGCGCGCCGAAGTCGATCGTCCACTTGGTCGGGAAGGGGATGAGCCCGAGCGGCCCGAGCCACGGCAGGGTCGGCGTGATCGGGATGTAGGGCAGCCCGAGCGGACGCGCGAGCCAGCTCACCTTGGAGACGAGCGGCATCGACTCCTCGGCGCCGACGATCGCCACCGGGATCATCGGGGCGTTGGCCGCGGCCGCGAGCCGGACGGCGCCGCCTCGCCCGAAGCGCTGCAGGCGATAGCGCTTGGCGTAGAGCTTGCCGATCCCCTTGACGCCCTCCGGGAAGACCAGGGTCGGCTGATCGTTTTCGAGGAGCCTGAGCGCGTTCTCCTGGCAGGCGCGCACCGCGCCGACGCGGCTCATGAACATGCCGAGGAACGGCAGGTGGTAGATGAAGTCCTCGACCAGGACGCGCACGCGCCGCTGGGCGGGGTGCTGGAAGCGCACCGCCGCGACGACCATGGCGCCGTCGTAGGGCAAGGTGCCGGAGTGGTTGGCGACGAGCAGCGCGCGGCCCTCGGCGGGCACGTGCTCGAGGCCGCGCGACTCGATGCGGAAGTAGTTGTCGTGAAACCACTTGGCGATCGGCTCGAGCGGTTCGAGGAACTTCTGGTCGAAGCCGAACTCGTCGATGACGCGATCCTCGCGCGAGGCGAGGAGGCGCTGGACCTGCGCCTGGATGCGGGAGAGGCCGAGGCGGTCGACGAGCCTCGCCAGCGCTTGGACCGGCGGCAGGCCGAGCACCTCGTTGAGCGCCTCGAGCACCTCCTCGAGCGAGAGGATGTCGCTCTTCTTCTCGAAGACGTTGTCGCCGACGGCGGCGGCGGAGAAGAAGGTGTCCATCTCGGCGTCGCGGTGGCCGAGGTCGGTCGTGCGGCCGGGGGTCTCTTCGGGGAGCTTGCTGGCAGTCATGGCGCGTGCTCCGGGCGGGCGGAGGTCGGGCGCGGCAGGAGCGAGTCGTAGAAGGAGAGCAGCGCGCCGCGCGAGGTGAACTGGGGCGAAAAGCCCATCTTCTTCTGCATCTTGGCGCCGTCGGCCACCCACGAGAAGCGGAAGAAGTTGAGGAAGGACCCCGGCACCACCGAGAGCTGAACGTTGAAGAGCGCGTCGGCCGCGGGGTAGCCGAAGAGGTGCGGCACCGGCACCGCGATCTTGCCGCCGAGGCGCAGGACGTCCGAGTAGTAGAGCGTGCCGGCGCCGACGATGTTGTAGGCGCCGGGGTGGTCTTCGCGCACGGCGCGGAGCAGCGCGGCCATCGCGTCGTCCTCGTGCACGAACTGCATGAGCGGGTCGTAGCCCATCACGGTCGGCACGACCTGGGGCGTGAGCAGCTTGGTGTAGAAGTTGCGGATCGTCGGGCCGACGGTCATGCAGAAGCGCAAGGACGTGGTGAGGATCTGCGGGCAGTCGCGCTGGAGGCGGGCGAGCTCCTTCTCGACGGCGACCCGGTCCATGACCCAGCGGCTGGCCTTGACCCCCTTGAGCGGGTGGTCCTCGGACAGGAAGGCCGGGTTGGACGGGTGCGCGCCGTAGACCGCGGTGCTCGACGTGAGCACGACCTTGCGGACCCTGGCCGAGGCGGCGGCGTTCATCACGTAGAGCGAGCCGATCGCCTCGAGCTCGTGCGCCCAGCTGCGCGCGTGCGACGGGTAGGCGAGGAAGGCCGTGTGCACGAGGGTGTCGATCCCCTCGGCGGCGAGCACCGCGGCCATCTGCTCGTCGGATGCGGGATCGGTGAGGTCCAGGCGCGAAAAGCGCGTCTTGGTCCGCGCCGACAGCGGCGGGCGGATGTCGAAGGCGACGACGTGCTCACAGCGCGGGTCGTCCTCGAGGGCGCGGATGAGGCGGTCTCCGAAGTAGGTGCGGCAGCCGGTGAGCGCGACGCGAAGCGGTGGGGGTGCGGGCATGGCGGCGGACAATGGTGCCCGCCGCGCGCGGTGTCAATGCCGCGGCCGCCTCACTGGCCTTGCGGGGCGGTCTTGGCGGGCGGCACGGTCTTGGTCTCGGTCCGCGTGGTGATGACCTTGAGCTCGGTCTTCTCGGAGGCCACGCGCTCGGAGACCAGCGACGAGGCGATCTCGAAGGCGATCTTCTTCTTGAGCGCGTCCTCGGCGCTGACGACGCGGCCACCGTCGCGCTCGATCGCGCTCATCAGGGCGGCCCCCGACTTCTCGTTCAGGCGCTTGGCGACCGCGTCCCAGAAGCGCTGGAGGTAGTCGGCGCGCACCTTGTGCAGGAAGGTCTCGGCCGCGGTCGGAGGCTTGGCGTCGGGCGGCGCGGTCTTCGGATCGGCCGGCTTGGCGACGCCTTCGTAGTCGACCTCGGTGAAGACGAGCTGGCTCGAGGGCAGCATGACGAGCCGATCGGCGAAGAGCGAGAGCGCCGCCGCGGCGCCGTGCACCGGGGTCATGACCACCGCGACCACCGGCGAGTCGACCGCGCGGATGGCGTCGGCGACGAGGAGCACGCCCTGGGCGCTGCCGCCGCTGGCGGTGATCAGCAGGTAGACCGGCTCGGCGCCGGCCTCGTTGAGCTTCATCAGATCGGTGGCGAGCTTGGCGCCGGCCTTGGCGTCGATCGGCGCGGCGACCTCGAGGCGACGCGCGCTCATCTCCAGGGCGTGCGCCGGCGCGGCCGAGAGCGCCAACGCGAAGACGGCCAGGGCCAGAGCGTGCGACGGGAGGATGGATCGATGCATCGGGAGACCTCGAGGGCAGGACGGCGGCACGATGCCCGCGATGCGCGCGGAGCGCAAGGGTCTGCGACGAGGTCGGCCGCGCGCTACTTGCCCGCAAGACGCGCGCGCAGCGCCTCGAAGCGGGCGCGCGTCTCCTCCTTGGAGGTGGGGCCGCCGCCCTTCTGGCGATCGACGTCCTCGCGGTGGGGCCCGGGGATCTCGCGCAAAAAACGCGAGGGGCGCGCCGGCTCGCTGCCGTGGAAGCCCGTGCGCACCTTGGCGTAGGTCAGGAAGCAGCGCCGGCGCGCGCGCGTGATGCCGACGTAGAAGAGGCGGCGCTCCTCGGCGATCTCGCCGTCGGGCGCGTCGATGGTGCGCTGGTGCGGGATGAGCCCTTCCTGGCAGCCGATGACGAAGGCGACCGGCCACTCGAGGCCCTTGGCGGCGTGCAGCGTGAGGAGCGCGACGACGTCCTCGTCGGGGTCGCGCTCGCCGACGTTCTTCGAGTCGAGCGCGACGACGCGCAGCCAGTCGCGGATCTGGCCGTCGGGGTGGCGCTTCTCCCAGCCGGCGAGCATGGCGATGAGCGCCTCGACGTTCTTCCAGCGGCGCTCGCCGCCCGGGCCTTCGGTGGGGTCGCGGATCCAGGCCTCGCGCGCGCCGAGGCGGTCGATCACCCAGAGCACGAGATCGGTCAGCGACTTCTGCGAGGCGATGAAGCCGCCCGAGTCGCGGATGAGTGCGGCGAGCGCGCAGAGGTTCTGCTGCTGCTCCTTGCCGAGGCCGGCGATCTCGTCGGCGTGCTCGATCACCTCGAAGAGGCCGCGCCCGCGGCGGTTGGCGGCGTCGTGCAGGAGCTCGATCGTCTTGGGGCCGATGCCGCGCTGCGGGAAGTTGATGATGCGCAGGAGCGTGGCGTCGTCGTGCGGGTTCGTCGCGAGGCGCAGGTAGGACAGGATGTCCTTGACCTCCTTGCGCTCGAAGAACTCGTAGGCGCCGATGAGGCGATAGGGGATCCCCGTGAGGCGGAAGGCCTCCTCGACGGCGCGCGTCTGCACGCTGGCGCGGAAGAGCACGCCGAAGTCGGAGAAGCGCAGGCCGAGCTTGTCGCGCAGGCGGGTGATCTCGGCGGCGACGAAGGCGGCCTCGCCGCTCGGGTCCTTGCAGGTGACGACGCGCACGTGCTCGCCCTCGCCGGCGTCGGTCCAGAGGGACTTGTCGCGGCGCGCCTTGTTGTTGCCGATGACGGCGTTGGCGGCGGCGAGGATGTGGCCGGTCGAGCGGTAGTTCTGGGTGAGCGAGAGCGCGGTGGCGTCGGGGAAGTGCGTCTCGAACTCGAGGATGTTGCGGATGTCGGCGCCGCGCCAGCCGTAGATGCTCTGGTCGTCGTCGCCGACGACGCAGAGGTCGCGGTGCTCGGCGGCGAGGTGGCGCACGAGCTCGAGCTGGGCGAGGTTGGTGTCCTGGTACTCGTCGACGAGGATGGTGCGGAACTTCGCGCGCCACCTGGCGAGCACGGCGGGGTGCTCGGCGAAGAGCTGGTTGCTGCGCAGGATGAGGTCGTCGAAGTCCATCGCCTGGTAGGCCTCGAGCCACTGCAGGTAGGCGCGGTAGACCTTGCCGGTGAGCTCGCGGCCGGGCGTGGCGAGGAGCTCGTCGGGGGGGATGCCGGCGTTGCGGCAGTTGCCGATGCTCATGAGGAAGGCGCGCGGGTCGTGGCGGCGCGGGTCGATACGCAATTGTTTCAAGCAGTTACGAACGGCGCTGGCCTGGTCGGCGGCGTCGAGGAGCGAGACGCCGCGGGTGAAGCCGAGCTTCTTGGCGTCGCGCTCGAGGATCTGCAGGCCGAGCGAGTGGAAGGTGCCGATCGTCATCTGGTCGGCGGCGTCCTTGCCGAGGAAGCCGGCGATGCGCTCGGCCATCTCGCCGGCGGCCTTGTTGGTGAAGGTGAGCGCAAGCACCGCCTCGGGAGGCACGCCGTGGTGGGCGACGAGGTGCGCGATGCGCGTGGTGATGACGCGCGTCTTGCCGGTGCCGGCGCCGGCGAGCACGAGCACCGGACCGCCGCGGTGCAGGACGGCGGCGCGCTGCTCGGGGTTGAGCTCGGCGACGAGCCCCTGCACGAGGGCGGACCTGGAGGCGGAGGTCACGCGGCAGGCATAGCAGAGCGCAGGCGCGAAAAGAAGGTGCTTCGCTTCAGGAGGTCGGGCGCCGGGGCTTGTCCGGGGTCTCGTAGCCGGCGGGCCGGTCGGTGGCGTCGTGCGCGCGGTCGAGGGCGAGCAGGCCGGCGCGCTTGAGGGCGGCGTGGCCGTGCTTTTGACGGATGGCGTCGAGCGCGGCGTTGAGGCGGTCGGTGCGCGCGGCGCTGGGGGCGCCGAGGAGGTCGACGGGCGGCGGCGGGCCGAGCTTGTGCGCCGAGAGCCCGACCAGGCGGATGGGGCGTGGCGGGCGGTGGCGCTGGAGGAGGGCGACGGCGGCGGCGTGCAGGGCGCGGCCGTCCGAGGTCGGCGCGATGGTCGTCTGGCGTGTGACGAGGGTGAAGTCGGCGAGCTTGTACTTGAGGGTGACGCCGCTGGTGACGAGGCCGGCGCGGCGCAGGCGGGCGGCGACCCGCTCGGCCTGCTCGAGCAGGTAGAGGCCGATGACCTCGAGGTCGGAGAGGTCGTGCTCGAAGGTCTCCTCGGCGCCCATGCTCTTCGCCTCGCGATCGGGCACGACGCCGCGCTCGTCGATGCCGTTGGCGAGCTCGTGCAGGTGGCGCGCGGCCTCGGCGCCGAGCCAGCGCGAGAGCGTCGGCGGATCGGTTCGGGCGATGTCGCCGATCGTGCGCAAGCCGTGGGAGAGCAGGTCCTGCTCGCGCTTCTTGCCGACGCCCCAGAGGCGCCCGACCGGGAGCGGGTGCAGCACGGCGAGCACGCGCTCGGCGGGCACGAAGAGCTGGCCGTCGGGCTTGGCGAGGTCGGAGGCGATCTTGGCGACGAACTTCACGCCCGCGATCCCCGCCGAGCACGCGAGCGAGAGCTCGTCCTTGACCTGCTGGCGCAGCCGCGTGATGGCGGCCTCGGGCGGACCGAGGAGGCGCTCGGTGCCGGCGAGGTCGAGGAAGGCCTCGTCGAGCGAGAGGCCCTCGACCAGCGGCGAATATTCGCCGAGGATGGCGAAGAAGCGCTCGGAGACGGCGGCGTAGTGGCCGATGCGTGGCGGGATCACGACCAGCTCGGGGCAGAGCTTCCTGGCGCGCACCATCGGCATCGCCGAGTGCACGCCGTAGCGGCGGGCCTCGTAGCTGGCAGCGGCGACGACGCTGCGCGGCGAGTTTCCGCCGACGACGACGGGACGGCCGGCCAGCCGCGGGTCGTCGCGGATCTCGACCGAAGCGTAGAAGGCGTCGAGATCGACGTGCGCGATGAGGCGTGCGATCACCGGGACATGGTAGTCGCTCCGATGCGTGAAGCGCCACGTCGATTGACCCTGTTCAGCAACGGCGGGCTCTCGAATCGCCTCAAGGTGATGGTCTCGGGCCAGGTGCTCGCCGAGGCGTGCGGCGCCGAGCTGAGCGTGCTCTGGCCGCTGAGCGGGACGTGCAAGTGCCCGTATGAGCGACTGTTCCTGGCGGACAGCCGGGTGCGGGTGGTCGCGGCCGACGCGACGCGCGGCCTGCCGCTGGTGTTCGGCTGGGGCGCGGCGCCTCCGGACCTGCTCGCGAGCCGTGGCGACGTGACGCTGGGATACATGTCCTGGCTCGTGAGGCCGGACCTGTATCCGGCGCACGCGCCGCTGCAGGAGCGACTCGGACCGGCGCTCGGCGCGCTCGAGCCGGCGCCCTCCATCGCCGAGCGCGTGGCGCGCTTCGTCGCGGACCATTTCAGGGACGAGATGATCGGCGTGCACTTGCGCCGCGGCGATTTCCACGGCGCGCGCGCCGACGTCTGCGGCAACACCGAGGCGGCGCTGGGCGAGGTCGGGCGGGCGCTCGCGGCCAACCCGAACGCCGGGATCTTCCTCGCCACCGACGACGGAGCGCGGACCTTTGGTGAGGGCGCGGTGGTCCACGAGGGCGTGCGCGCGATCATGCGTCGCCGCTTCGGAGAGCGCGTGGTCTTCACGACACCGCGCAGCCTGGACCGCGATACCCCCGAGGCCATCGAGGATGCGCTGGTCGACCTCCTGCTCCTGAGGCGGACCGACGCGATCATCGGCACGGCGATGAGCAGCTTCTCCGAGCTCGCGGCCTTCGGACGTGGCGTGCCGCTGACGATGACTGCCGGCGCCTCCGAGCGCATGCTGCGCGTGGAGCGATTCGTCCGGCGCGCGGGCCTCTACCCGCTCATCATCGAGGTCGCGCGGCGCCGCCTGGGGCGCGAGCCGGAGTCGTTCTTCGCAGCGTGGGACGCCGTGCGCCACGCGCCCCTGATCGATCCGATCATGAACCGCGTGCGGCGGCTCATCCGCTGGCGCCCGTGAGCTACGCTGGTTTGCGACCCGAGACGAGGTAGAAGGGCGCGCCGCCGGCGGTGCTGTAGGTGCCGGCCTGGAGCGCGGCGTAGGTGCGCGCGTGCTCGTCCATGATCAGCTCCCAGCGCGCCTCGAAGCTCGCCTCGTCGCCGCCGCCCGCGAGGTAGT
>WYBB01000143.1 GCA_011526585.1 Deltaproteobacteria bacterium | reverse complement strand
CGCGCGCGCTACCGCGGCCTCGACAAGAACGAGTTCGATTCCGAGCGCACCGCGGTTGTCGGTAACTGCTTCGTGCTCGATGCACTCTGGAGAACCGCAGCATGAGGTTTCTGGTCAGCGCTCTAGGGTGCACGCGCGATGAAGAAAGACGAGATCGAGCAACACCCGCTCCAGCTCCCCGGCGGCAAGAAGTCCCTGATCGAGTTCTCGCGCCGGCTCTTCCTCGACGGCCCCGACCCCAGGCGCCCGCTGCGCGCCGAGGTGACGATCAAGTTGCGCAGCCCCGGCCCCACCGGCATGCCCGAGGGCGCGGACGCCGTCGAGCTCGACAACGTCGCCTACCTGGTTCTCAAGCAGCTGACCGGTCGCGGGCGCGGCGAGCACGCGCTGACCGTGACCGGCGCGGGGGCGCGCGCGTTGATCTGCTACCTGCCCGAGCGCGTCGGGCTCCTGCGCAAGCGCGATCCGCGCGAGGTGCTGACGCCGGCGCTGGAGCGCATCGGGCGCGAGGCGGGGCGCGAGCTCGCCGTCACCTTCGTGCACGAGCCCGGCTGGGACCGCCTGCTCGGCATCTATCCGGCGCACGACCCGGCCCAGTGGCAGCTCGACCGGGCGCTGCTGATGCACATGATCAAGGCCGGGGACGCGGTCCACGCGCGCCGCGAGGTGGCGCACAAGATCTTCTTCCCGAGCCGCGACGCCAGCCGCGACTTCCTGCGCCAGGTGCGCCGGCTCAAGCTCGAGTCCCGGGGCGCACCCAGGCAGCTGTCGGAGGACCGCTGGGTGGTCATGGTCAGCCGCCTCGAGCCGACGCTGGTCACCTGGCACCTCCACCCGGTGGTCCTGAGCGTCAAGGCCGCCGCGGCCGCGCACGGCGGGACCTACGACGGCTGGGAGGCGGAGCTCGTCCCGAGCCTCGTGCCACCGCCGCTCACGGGTCCGCGGCCGGGGTGAGCGGGATCACTTCGTCGTCGGCTTCGCGTAGTGCGCGTACCCGACGCCGTCGATCCAGATCCCGTAGTACCCCTTGCGCACCTTCGGCAGCTCGAAGTCGAAGGACTGCTTGCCGACGGTCGCGCGCACCTTCTTGCCGTCGACGGCGACCTTCACCGGGACCGCCCCGCCGCGGCCGCCGCCGCCCTTGGACGACAACGGCTTCAGGCCGACGCGCTTCCACTGGAGGTGGAGGTCGTCGAAGTGGTTGGTGCTCCTGATCTCGCGCGCGCCGGCGTCCTCGGTCACCTCGACCAGGTGCACGCCCTTGCCGTCGACGAGCACGCCGTAGCCGCGCATCGGCCGCGGCACGATCTCCTTGCCGGACTCCGCCTCCTCGCGCTGGGCGACGTCGACGTCGACGAGCCCGAAGACGATCGTGACCCGCGGGCGACCGGCGACGATCTCGACCTCGGTCTGGTCCCTGCGCGGGCTGTAGCCCTGCGGCGGGTACCAGGACCTCATCGGTTGGTAGCCGAGCTCGACGCCGATCTCGACCTCGTCGGCCTTGCGGCCGTCGATGACGCTCAGCACACCGTAGGCGCGCTGCTCGGGCTCGTAGTAGATGATCGAGTCGGTGCTCGACCGCATCGTGCGCGGCCCGGTGCGCATGTCGCGCGAACCGAAGATCCACACCGCGTGACCACTGACCAGCATCGGGCCGCGGCCCGGGATGGTGCGCATCTGCGTCAGCATGCGCGCCGCCTCGAGCGTCAGCGGCTCCTTCGTCATCTGGATCGACCAGTCGTCGTCGCACTTCCGCGCATAGCCGCGACGCCACTCCTCGAGCACGAGATACTCGCGCAGCCACGGCGAGCCCTTGTTGCAGCTCGCCAGCAGCCGCTTCACGTTGCGGTTGGCCTCGACCTCCCCGACCAGCGTCTCGAGCGTGTACGTGTCCTGCGAGATCTTCTGCGCCGCGGAGAACGCGATGGTCGCCGCGTCGACCTCGCCGGCCGCGCGATAACGCTCACCCGCCTTGATCACCATGCTCGCGAGATCCTCGCGATCGGCGCCGAGCTTCCTCAGCTTCTCGGCGGTCTTCATCATCAGGTCGCCGCACGCCTTGTCGTCGAGCTGGAGCCGCCTGCACGAGCGCGCCCAGTCCTTGCGCACGTCCTTGCGGTAATCGGCCTCCCACCTCCGGTCGCGCTCGTCGGTCGCCTCCTTCAGAAAGGCCCAGTGGTGGTAGTAGTCGGGCATCGGGTGCACGCGCGGAAACGCGGACTGCGCCTCGGCGACGTACTGCGTCGCCAGCGCGTCGGCGATGCGCTCGAGCTCGAAGCGGTCCTCGATCCGGTGCAGGTTCGGGATGCGGTCGTAGCTGTCGCCGTAGCGGTAGTGGAGGTTGTACAGCGCCCACAGGCGCGCGATGCGATCGCCGCCCGCTCCCTTGGCGACGGCCCAGAATTCTTCGAGCTCCTTCGCCTCCTTGGCGGCCTCGGCGTTCTGCGCGATCTCCTCGGCGCGCCGCTTGTCGATCTCGACGGTGACCACGCGCGTCTTCATCGCCGCGATCTCCTGCTCGTACTGCTGCATCGTCAGCGTCGCCAGCGTGAAGTCGGGATCGATCTCGGCCGCGCGCTCGAGCAGCTCGACCGACTTGCGGTAGTCGCGGCGGTCGAACGCGTCGATGCCGTCGCTCCACGTCTTGAACGCGTTGAAGTCCGCGGTGTGCACACGGTCCACCTTCACGCGCACCTTCGGCGGCAGCTCGACGCCGGTGACGCCGACGAGCTTCTTCACCAGCGCCTTCTCGAGGTCGAAGAACTCCTCCTTCGGCCCCTCGATCTTCTCGGCGAGCACGATCTCGCCGCTCTGCGTCTTCAGCATGCGCGCGTCGATCCGCATTCGAGGCCCGAGCACGGTGATGGTGCCCATCAGGAGATGCGTCGCGCCGGCGAGCTTGCCGATCCTGGCGGCCGTCGTCTTGTCGATCGCGCCGGTCCTCGTCAGGGCGAGCTCGTTCTGGATGTCGGCGAGCCGGCTCCGCTCGACCAGCTCGAAGACGCCCGCCTCGAGCAGGTCGGTCGTCACCATCGCCTGGAGCCCCTTGCCGAGCGACTCGAACTCGGCGTCGCTGGAGGCGCTCTCGAACGGCAGCACCGCGACGCGCACCTTGCCCTCGGCGGCTTGCGCGGACCCGGCCGCCGCGCCAGAGAGGACGAGCGCGAGCGCGAGCGAACAGGCGACGTGACGGCGCGACATGCTGACCTCCGGCCGGCGACCAGAACGGCGGCAGTATCCGTCATGCCCGCCGCACCCTCAAGCGGTTGCGCCGGAGCCTCGCGACCACACTCGCGCACGACCAGTCGCGCCGCCTCACCGTCGCGCGATCTGGCGCCTCACGGGAGAAGCGGAACCCGGACCTGGCGACCCGACATCACGGTCAACACGAGGGTCGTGCCGTCCTCGTCGAACCCGTACGGAGGGTCCGCCTCGCCGCCGCGCAGCCAATGCACGTGACTGATGCTGCGGCGGACCATCGGGAGCTCATCCTTCGTCAGGAGATCGGCGAGCCCGTAGCGCCCGAACCGTGCCGGCAGGACCCCGTCGAGCGACGTCAGCACCAGCAGTCGATCGGCGTCGTCGCGCTCGGCCGAAGCATTCAGCACCGCGAACGATGGACCCTTGGCAGGGATGAACACAACCAGGTGCGCATGATCGCCGAGGTGCGGCATCGGCCGCCAGTCGCCGGGGACCCCGTTGTTCACGTAGCGGCGCTGCCACGAGCGCGCGCTGTCGCTCCAGCGGAGGTCCACCGACCAGGTGGCGCCCGGCGCGATCACCGTGACGACGGACCGGCCGCCGCAGTCGTCGGCGCGCGCAACGGGGGCGGCGCTTGCGACGAGGGCGAGGCAAACGAGGGCGAGGACGGCGGAGGCGGTACGGTGCTGCATGGTCGACGTCTACGCGCGAGCGCGCCGGAAGATCTACGTGCTCCGAACCGCGCTCGCCTTCGATCTTGCCGCGCGTCGCCGCCTGTGCTGAACATTTGTTCAGCATGACCGACTCCGACCGCCCTCACGAGCACCTTGCCGACACCCTGGCCGAAGCGCGCCGCGCCGTGCTCGTGCGGCGACCGCTCCACTGGCGCGTGGCCTCGGCGCTGATCGCCCACCTCGAGGCGGCGCGCGGCGAGCTGGAGCGGCGCGATGAGCTCGCGCCGTGGATCGCCGCGCCCCGCGAACCGGGAAGGCGCGACTGATCCGGCATCGGAGGCGCATGCTCGTGAAGTCCAACGTCTACGACACCGCGCCGTCAGCGACGTGCAGGAGCGCGCGGCGTGACGGCGCTGCTCAGCCCGCTCTGCGACGGAGGTGGAGCGCCTGCACGCCGGACTCGAGTCGCTGCGTCGACAGGAGCTCGAGATGGCGCGCGCCCGACAGGCCGGAGAACAACGTCGGCCCGCGGCCGCTGATCACGGGATGGACGACGATGCGGTACTCGTCGATGAGCCCCAACTCCTCCAGCGCGGTCGCGAGCCTGGGCGCCCCGACGAGCACGCCCCGCTCGGTCTTCGCTTTCAGCGCCGTGATCGCCTCGCGCAGATCACCCTCCACCTTGATCGTGTTGTGCCACGGAAAGTCGCTGCGCGAGCGCGACACGACGTACTTCGGCTTGGCCTCGAGCTTCATCGCCCACTCGCGCATCGCGCGCGGCGCCTGCTCATCGCGGGCCACCGCCGGCCAGGCTCCCTCCATCAGCTCGTAGGTGTTGCGCCCGAAGAGCATCGCCCCGCTCTCATCCATGAGCCGCGTCCAGTGGTCGTGCAGCTCGTCGTCCGCGATCCCCTGGGTGTGATCGATGCACCCGTCCAGGGTCACGTTGAGACCGAAGGTGAGGAGGCCCATGCGCTGGGATCCTACGGGAGGCGCGCCCGGAGCGCAACGCGCGACCAAAAAGGCGGTAGGCATGGGCCGGTCGGATCTGCGAAGCTCCGCCCATGCGCCTCCTCCTGTGCTTGCTGATGACCCTGTCGGCCGCGGTCGCCCATGCGACCGAGACCAACTTCCTCACCTTCGGCGCCGGCGCGGTCGTCGTGCGCGCGAGCGTCGCCGCCGAAGGCGTCGCGCACGTCGCGATCGACGGCAGCGCGCGCACGCGCCCGATCGGCATCCCCAAGCGCGAGCCCCTGCCCCTGACGATCGTCATCGAGCTGCCGAGCCCGACGACGTTCGATCACTTCCAGGTGCCGCCGCCCGACGAGTTCGGCTCGAACAAGGGCCGCCACGTGAGCACGCTGCGCATCGAGGGCTCGGCGACCTCCGCGGACGAGGGCTTCTCGCTCCTGGCCGAGGCGACGATCGTCCAGGGCCAGCCGGACCCGCAGCGCTTCGCCGTCGCCGAGCCGCGGCCGGTGCGCTGGGTTCGCGTCACCTTCGTCGAGCGCCACGCGCCGCCCAAGGCGCCGCACGACCCGCACAACTTCAGCGAGCTCGAAGGCTACGGGCGACAGGATCCGATCGCGGCGCGCGCCGACGCCTTCAACGGGCGGTGGCGCTATCGGCGCAAGGGGATCAACGACGCGCCCGGACTCAACATCATCGAGCTCACCCAGAAGGGGCAGGACATCCAGGGGTGCCAGCGCATGGGCGGCAAGCAGACCACGATCAGCGGCACCATCGTCGACGGCCTCGCGCGCCTCATCGCCGAGGACGAAAAGGGCAAGCACACCCCGTTCACCGCCATCGTGCTCAGCGACGGGCAGCTCGCGGGCGTCGAGTTCGAGGGGCCGCCGAGCGCGTTCTACGCCGCGCCGGACGCGGGCGCCGAGGCGCCGTGCAAGGCCCCGCCGCCCGACAACCCGGTGACCGAGGCGCTCGGCGACGGGCAGACCGCGACGCTCTGGGGGATCCACTTCGACGTCGACTCGGACGTCCTGCGCGCGGACGCCAAGTCGGCGCTCGAGCAGCTCCTCGAGGCGCTGACCGCGCTCCCCGCGGCCACGGTGACGATCGAAGGCCACACCGACTCCGACGGCAGCGACGCGCACAACCAGGACCTGTCCGAGCGCCGCGCCAAGGCCGTCGTCGCCTGGCTGGTTGCGCGCGGGATCGACGCCGCGCGCCTCGCGCCGATCGGCAAGGGCGAGGCCGAGCCGATCGCCGACAACGACACATCGGCCGGGCGCGCGCTCAACCGCCGCGTCGAGGTCGAGCCGCGGAGCGCGCAGACGCGCAAGTGATCCGCCGAGGGCGCGCCGTCAATCCAAGCGCCAGATGCGCACCTCGGCGGGCGCCCACGATCCCGCCGTCGGAAACGCCGACCAGTCACCGACATTCACGCTCGCCGCGCCCGGATCGGCGCCGCCGTCGGAGAACACGCGCGTGACCTCACGCGGCGCGGCCGGCAGCCGATCCGCCAGCGCGCCCAGATCGAGATCGCCGACCGCGACCTCGGCGTCGTCGAGGTTCGCCACCACCAGGAGGCGCGACTCGCCCTCGTGGCGCAGCATGGCAAAGACCTCCGGCTCGGCCGCGCTGACCAGCGCGAGGCCGTCGCCGGAGAGCGCCGGATGCTCGCGCCGCAGCCGGATGAGCGCGCGCGTGAGCGAGAGCAGGCTCGCCGGATCGGCGCTCGCGCTGGCGACGTTCCGAGCGTCGGCGCCCGGCGAGAAGCCGATCCACGGCGCGGCGCTCGAGAAGCCGTGCTGCGCGTCCGCCGCGGCGGTCCACGGCATCGGCCCGCGCTTGGCCTGGTCGCCCTGCGCGGGCGACGAGCGCAGCCCGATCTCGTCGCCGTAATAGAGGTACGGTGTGCCGGGCAGGGTCAAAAGCAGCGCCGTCGCCACACGGAGCTGCAAATCGTTCAAGCGGAACGCCAGCCGATCGAGATCGTGGTTCGACAGGAACGTCGCCGCATACGACCAGGGCGGGCTCGACGCGGTCTGGCGCGCGCCGATCGCGCTCCGCAGGAACGCCGCCTGGCCGCGCTGGGCGGCGCGCTCGATCCCGCTCATCAGATCGAAGGCGAAGGCCTGGTGCAGCTCCTCGCCGTCGCCGTAGTAGCTGGCGATCTGTGCGGTGTCCGCCCAGACCTCGCCGACGAGGTAGGCGTCGTCGCCGAGCGCTGCGCGAAGCTCCCGCCAGAAGGCGTGCGTCTCCGGCTGCTCGAAGAGCGCGCCGTCGGCCGACTCGACGAGGTAGCGCGCCGCGTCGAGGCGGAAGCCGGCGAAGCCCCGCGAGAGCCAGCCGCGCGCCGTCGCGGTCATCGCCTCGCGCACCGCCTCGGTCCGGTAGTTGAGGTCGGGCATGCCCGACCAGAAGACCCCGTAGTAGTACCACGCGCCGAGGCGATGCCAGACGCGATCGCTCCCGAACGGCTGGGTCCAACCCGGGTCGTCTTCACGCCAGACGTAGAAGTCGCGGCGCGCGCTCTGGGGTCCGGCGCTCGCGTCCACGAACCACGGGTGCTCGCGCGAGCTGTGGTTCATCACGTAGTCCATGACGAGGCGGATCCCGCGCGCCTCGCACGCCGCGACCAGCGCCTCGAGGTCCTCCAGCGTGCCGTAGTCCGGCTCGACGCCTTCGTAGTCGGTCACGTCGTAGCCGTGGTACGACGGGCTCGGCTGGATCGGCATGAGCCAGATCCCGTCGACCTCGAGGTCGTCGCCGCCGGGCGCGCCGTCGTTGAGGTAGTCCAGCCGCGAGACGAGCCCGCGCAGGTCGCCGACGCCGTCGCCGTCGGAGTCCTGAAAGCTCCTGACGAAGATCTCGTAGAGGACCGCGCGCCGATACCACGGCTCGGGCGGGCTCACCTCGCCCGCGTCGCCGTCACTCGCGTCTTCGGCGCCATCGGCAACGGATTCGTCCTCGACCGCGTCCGCCGTGTCGAGCCCGGCCGAGTCCTCCGTCTCCGGCCGAGCCTCGTCGCCATCGCCGCCGCACGCGGGCGCCGCGATCACGACGAAGAGCGACAGCATCGTCCGGGCGCTCGCGCTCACCATCCCGTGCCTCCCTTTGGCGCGCTCAGCGCGCGTCGGTGAAGACTACCTCACGCGCGCCCTCGACGCCCACCTCGCCGACGACTTCCAGCGTCACGGTGTCCCCGACGCGATCGAGCACCACCGCGCTGGCGATCGGCTGGCCGGCCGCATCGTAGAGCGTCGCCAGCTGTCCCTTGTCCGCGTCGCCCGCGCCGACCGGCGCCGCGCCGACGAGCCTGCCGCGCACGAAGACGATCGGCACCTTCACCGGATCGGGCCGGCTGCCTTCGCGATAGCTCAGCGCCACCGGGCGCGACGCCTCGATCGGCGCGCTCGCGTCGAGGATCGGCGGCCCCGCTCCTGCGAGCGTGCAGCGCTGATCGTCCCACACGTGGCAGACGCCACCGGGCGCGACCGGTCGTACGCGCCCGTCGCCCGACGGCGAGGTCGCCAGGACCAGCACCAGCGCGCCGCGCACACCCGCGGGCACGGCGTCGCCGGCGAAGGTCGCGACCAGCGTACGCCCGCGCGCGGCGATCGTCTGCGCGAAGACGACGTCGTCCGCGTCGAGGTCGGCGATCGAGCTCACGACCAGCGCCCGGTCCCAGGCCTCGGCGGCCGAGACCCTGACGCCCCGCCCCGGCAGCGCCTCGACGTGCCCGCGGCCCGGCGTGACGTCGAGGTAGACGTCGATCGTCTGCGGCCAGATCGGCTCGGCGAAGTCCTGACCGAGGCGCACGTCGGTGAGCGCGCGCACCGGCTCGGCGAAGGTCGCCTCGAGCACCCATCGCGATCCCGCGCGCCTGAGCGTGACCCGCTCGATATCGAAGGTGCCCTGCCCCACGCCCGGGTGGCGCGGGTGCTCGAGGCGCACGTCACCGGCCGGGTCGCTCAGGTCGAAGACGACCTCGCCGCGCCCGCTCGCGCACGCGCCGAGCAGCGCGCACACACCCGCGATCACGAACCGGCCAGCCCGACCGCTACTCATCCTCACACGGCACGGTGATCGGGCCGACCGAGAACAGGCTCGGCCAGCTCTCGAGGGTGCAGTCGCGATCGACGTCGATCATGGACTCGAGCGTGTCGTCGATGCAGTTGTCGCGCCGGCCCTCGGGCGGCGGGTCGAGCTCGCTCTGCCAGAGCACCGTGCCACAGCCGCCCTTGGCGGGCGCGCGCAGGTTCGAGAGATCCTTGTTGGTCGTCTCGTCGCCGTAGAGATCCTGGCGAACGATCATGTGGTCGCCGGTGAGATCGCGCAGCTCGAGGATGCGCTGGTTGCCCGGCCACTCCTCGCTGCCGGTCCACAGGGCGCCGTTGGTGCCCCAGGTGTACTTGTAGCCGATGCGCACCCAGCGCGCCGTCGGTGAGCCGGCGTCGAACCACGGCAGGTCGAAGGTGATCGTCCAGAGGTTGTCGCCCGCGACGGCGTCGCCGTGGGTGGCGTCGTCGTACATCGGGGTGATGTTGGGAGACCAGTTGCCCATGAGCTGGCTCGCGGCGTCGAAGGTCGCCGAGTCGATGCACGGCGGCTCGTCGGTGTCGCAGTTCGGCGTCGTCTCGTGCAGCGCGCCGGTGATGAACATCTGCTTGCCGGGCAGATCGGTCGTCCACTTGAAGCGGTTGATCGTCGCGCAGTTCTGGTCGACCCCACCCTCGCGGAAGTCGACGATCAAGACGACGCGGATCCGGTCGGGCGCGTAGCAGACGTCGAAATCGAGCGCGGCGATCGCGCGCTCGAGCGCGTCGTCGAACGCGGCGCTGTCGGTGTCGGGCGTGCCGTCGCCGTCGTAGTCGGTGGCGGGCGCGAGCGCGGAGGCGTCGAGGAAGCTCGCGCCGGTCGCGGGGAAGGGCCTGAACGCCGGCCGGCGGGTCGCGCCGTCGGCGAGGATGCGCGCGACCATCTCGTAGAGCGGCATGACGCGCGGGTCCTCGTCGCCGATGAGGTTGTCGATCTCGGCAAGCGCGTCGATCACCGCCTCGGGCGAGAGCGCCGCCAGCGTGGACTCGGGCGTGGCGAGCTTCTGGCGTGCGAGCAGCAAGAGCGTCGCCGTCGTCGCGTCGCCGTCGAGCGCGTCCATGTAGGTGACCGGCGAGCCGTCGATGGCGGTGCCCATCGCGATCGTCAGACTCTCGTCCTGGACGGTCTCCTTGGCGGGCACCTCGGGCACGATCCCCCAGAAGGCGCGCGTCGGCCCGGACGCGGTGACGATGGTGTTGATGAACGCGGTCGTCGCCGGGAAGTCCGCCGCGAACGCCCCGCCCTCGCCGGTCGTGGTCGCCTGCTCGGCCAGCGCCACACCGGCCGGACCGAAGAAGGCCACCGCCGCGCCGGTGCCGAGCTCGGGCGCCCGGCCGGTCACGCGGTTCACGCCCGCCGGCGGCGGCGGGTCGAACTCGCTTCTCGTGAGGTGGCCCCAGATCAGCGGGTCGATGCCGCACGCGGTCAGCATCGCTCCGGTCATCAGCGACAGGGTAAATGCTCTCACCACCCCACCTCCAGGCTGGCCTTCGATCGGATCACG
The DNA here is from genome assembly GCA_011526585.1 of Deltaproteobacteria bacterium. Taxonomy (GTDB): domain Bacteria; phylum Myxococcota_A; class UBA9042; order PHBI01; family PHBI01; genus WYBB01. The sequence goes on along the minus strand of WYBB01000143.1, from coordinate 48,336 downwards.
TTGAACTCGCGATCGGTGTCGCGCTCGCGGCGCGCGTCCTTGAACATGTACTCGAGCCGATAGCGCAGCGCGAACCCTTCGAAGGTGTACGCGAGATCGAACCACGGCCGGATCTTGGTGGTCGTGTCATCGCCGTAGCCCTGCTCGAGGGTGCCGCGGCGGTTCTCCTCGTCCCACCAGTCGAACTGCCCGCCGAAGGTCAGCTTGAGCCCGTCGGCGGCGGGGATCGAGACCCAGGCGCGCATCGTGGTGATGAGGCCGAGGTAGTCGTCGGCGCCGGTGGTGTCGGAGCGATCGTCCTTGTCCCAGATGAGCTTGAGCTTCCAGCCGACGTCGACGCCGTTGCACCAGCCGGTGTGCCAGATCCCCTTGAGCACGTTGATCGAGGTCATGCGCTCCTGGTTCCTGCGATAGACCGAGCGGGGATCGCGGCCGCGGTCGTAGACGTTGGCGTAGTCGTAGAGATCGGTGTCGGTCATGCCGTCGGTGTGCAGGAAGTCGGGGTACTTCGTCTCGACGTCGCGCTCCTGGGCGTTGGTGTTGTAGGTGAGGAAGGTCGTCTCCAGCGAGAGCTCGAGGTCGCTGCGATACGAGAGCACGGCGGTGCCGCCGTGCCAGCCAATGATCGTCTCGTACCAGGGCTCGTCGAAGTCGACGAACTCGTTGGCGGAGTTGAGCGTGGGGATCTGGCCGCCCTCGAGGAAGCCGTCGGTCAAGAGCACGTCGGTCTCGCGGCGGGCGCCGAAGATCGTCTGGAAGTGCTCGCCGATATTGAAGTATTCGAATTGCAGCTCGACGTTCTCGGCGATCTCGTAGAAGTCGGCGCGCACCTTGGCGAAGTAGCCCCACATGTCCGGGTCGTAGACCAGCGGGAAGACGCCGTTGTTGAGCTGCACGCCGTTGCCGGTGACCTCGGGGTTGATGCTCTGGTAGGAGACGCCGCCGATGAGGTTGAAGGCGCCGAAGTCCCAACGGTCGATCTGCGCCTCGAGGGTGCCGACGAAGTTGCTGTAGCGGTCGGTCCAGTCGACGGCGCCGTCGCGTGCGCAGCCGGGGATGGGGTTGCCGAGCTCGTCCTGGCAGGTGGCGTTGTCGGAGCCGACCGCGTCGGGATCGGCGAGGTCGATCTCCGAGTCGACGGTCACGCTGGCGATGGCGGTGAGCTTGACGCCGTCGGTCGGGTCGATGCCGAACTTGCCGGCGTAGGCCCAGTCCTGGGAGTAGAACGGGATGCGCACGAGCGGATCGCCGACGCCGGTCGACCAGTTGGGGCCGACCCAGAGCTTGGGCAGCGCGATGACGCCGAGGTGATAGTCGAGCGTGTCCTCGACGATCGTGCCCTGCACGAAGATGCCCTTGCCGTTGTCGCGGTCGATGTAGCGGATCTTGCCGATGGTCCAGGCGTTGAACATGCCGAGATCGCTCGCGCCGATCAGCACCGAGTCGACCAGCGGGATCGGCAGCGAGGCGTGGATCCAGTAGCCGCGCAGCTTCATGTAGGTCGCGCGGTTCATGCCGAGCGACTCGCCGGAGGTGTTCTCGGCGTCGTAGGCGATGTCGCCGTTTTCCCACCAGTCCTGCCAGATCCCGCCAAAGCGGCTCTTGATGCGGGCGCCGGCCTGGATGTGCTCGCTGACGCGGCCGATGAGGTTGAGCTCGAGCTCGGAGGCGACGCCGTTGTCACCGGTGATGTTGTCCGGCCAGAAGGGGTTGCCGAGCGAGAGCACGCCGGCGCGGTCGTTGTTGCGGTAGAGCCACTTCGTATAGATCTTGGCGTTGATCTGGAACGGATCGGGGCTCTGGGCGCGCGCCGGCGCCGCGCCGAGCGACGTGAGCGTCATCACCAGGGCGAACGAAACCGCTGCGGCGGAGGTGACGCGCACCGCCGATGACCGGGACCCTGTTCGCATGACTCAGCCTCCGGGGTAGACCATCTGAAGGACCGCGCGCTGCCCGCCTCCGCCGGCCTCGCACTTGAACGTTCCGAGCATCTCGAACTGGGCCTTGGCCTCGTCGCCCTTGCCCTCGGCCTTGCCGGCCAGCAGATCCATCACGTGCGGGTCGCAGTCGTAGTCGCTGCCGCCGCCGAAGCGGTGCTGGCCGCCGTACTCGTTGACCTTGCGCGTCAAGAGGTCGGTCTTGTCGGGGAAGCCCTCGTTGGACTGCGCGAGGACCTGCACGCCCCAGGTCGGGGTCATCTCGCCGGTCTTGGACTTGGGGAAGCGCGCGACGATCTTCTTGCCCTGCGCGCGCACGGTCGTCGGCAGGATGACGTCGTTCTTGACCGCGGCGGCCTTGGCGTTGATCTCGGCCTGGGCGCGGGTGTTGCCCTGGGCGGAGATGATGAGGGCCTTCTCCCAGCGCGACTCGTCGGCGAACTTGACGTTGAGGCCGGCGAGGCCGTCCTCGTGGCCGCTGCCCGCCTTGTGGTCGGTGTCGATGAAGATGAAGAACATCTGAACGGAGAAGCCGTTGCCGCCCCAGGCCTTGGAGTCCCAGGGGTCTTCGATCTTGGCGTCGACCTCGACCGTGACCTTGAGGTGGTCGCCGTCGTCTTCGAATTTGACCTTGGTCAGATCGAAGGAGCCCTTTGTGTAAACCGCGTCGGTCGGATAGGTGTAGTTGCCGGGTCCCTTGTCGTCGCCCTTGGGATCCTTGAGCTCGAAGCCACCGGCGAGCGCCGGTGCGCCTCCGAGGCCGACGAAGAGGAGGGGGACGAGGGCATGGCGGATGGGTCGGATCACGGTCGGTCTCCAGGTCGGGTTGGGCGGCGGCCTGCGCTTGCAGTGCGCCGTGCACTGGATATGCCATCTGCATGCTACAATCTTTCCGAGATGCACGTAAGCTGGGGCCCGGTCGGACTGTGCACAACCGCTCGCTCATGGCATGAGGCCGTGTCCTTTCGCGCGATCCCCGGTGGGGCGACGCACGGCGACCCGGCGTTGGCCCTCGGTTCGCTTCTTGCTCGGAGCCAGAGACCATGAATCACACGAGCCTCCTTTGGATCCCTCGGCGGTGGCGCATGATCGGCGTCGTCGCGACCTCCTCCTTGGCTCTCGGCGCCCTCGGCGCGCTCGGCGCCTGCGGTGACGATGGCGACGGCGACCGCCCCGACGCCGACGCCGGCGACACGGCGGACACCGGCGCGGAGGTGACGCCCGACACCGTCGACGAGACGAGCGCGGACACCGCCGACGAGATCGCGCCCGACACCGCCGACACCGCCGACGACACGAGCACCGACACCGCCGACGGCGAGACCGACGTGGGCCCCGGCACCTATCAGGTCGTGCACGCCTGGACGCCGGACGGCTTCACGGTGCGCGTGCGCTTCAACGCCGCCATCGACCCGGCCAGCGCCGACACCGCCGGCGTCTTCGCGCTGACCGCCTCCGACGGGGCCACCGTCAGCGTGACCGACGTCATCACCACCGGCCCCGACGTCTTGATCGACCTCGACCCCGGGCTCGCCGGCGACAAGACCTGGGACCTCACGATCAGCGGCCTCGCGTCCGAGGACGGGCGCGTGCTCGACTGGACCGGCCCGGTCAAGGCGACGCTCTACCTCAACATGGTCTGGCACCAGCACCAGCCGAGCTACCTCGACCCGACCAAGGACGAGCTGCAGGGCCCGTGGGTGCGCAAGCACGCGCAGAAGGACTACTACGACATGACGGCGATGCTCGCCGCCTACCCGCGCATCCACGTCAACGTCAACCTCACCTCGAGCCTGCTCACCCAGCTCCAGCGCTACGTCGACGCGCTCGGGCCCTACGTCGACCTCGACGCCGAGACCGTCGACGAGGCCGCCTTCCTCGCCGCGCAGGGCGGCCGTACCGACCCGTGGATCGACCTCCTATTAAAGGATACGCCGACGCCGGGGGCGATCTCCGAGCTCGACCGCGATCGCTACTGGGCCGGCGTCTGGTCGATGAAGAGCATCGCCGAGCCGCTGCGCGCCTTCTTCCCGGAGTACGAGGCGCTGCTCGCCCGCGACGGCGCGACCTACACCCAGCTCGACCTCGCGCTCCTCAAGGTGTGGTTCGAGATCGCCTGGATGGACCCCGACTTCTTCCAGCCGGTCACCATCGAGCTCGACGACGGACCCGTCGTGGTCGACCTCTCCGACGTCGTCGAAAAGGACGGCGACACCTGGCGCCTGGCCGCCACCTACACCGACCCTGCCGTGCCCGAGGCCGAGCGCCTGAGCCGCCTCGAGGCCCTGGCCAACCGCCTCGTCGCCGTGCAGTACAAGATCATGGCGGGCGTCTTCGCGATCCACCGCCAGCTCGGCTGGACCGGCACCGCCGGCCAGGTCGAGGTGCTGACGACGCCGTTCTTCCACCCGATCCTGCCCTTGCTCTTCGACACCGAGCTGGCGGCGGTCGGCCAGCCCGCCGACCCGCGGCCCGACCCGGCGTTCTCCTATCCCGAGGACGCCGCGCTGCAGATCGCGATGGCGGTCGAGTACTACACCCGCACCTTCGGGCGCGCGCCGCGCGGCATGTGGCCGTCCGAGGGCGCGGTCGCCGAGGAGATCGTGCCGGCGCTGGCGCAAAACGGCATCGACTGGATCGCCACCGATCGCCAGGTGCTCGATCGCGGCAAGCCGGGCGCCTCGCACCTCTTCCCGTACAAGGTCGACGGCGACACCGTCGTCGGCAACGGCGGCAGCGACGACGACGCCCTGATGATCGTCTTTCGCGACACGGAGATCTCCGACAAGGTCGGCTTCTTCTACCAGTCGCAGCCGCCGGTCGAGAACGTCGCCGACTTCATCACCTCGGTCCTCGGCAAGGCCGGCCGCTGGGGCGAGCGCGAGCGCGTGCTCTCGGTGATCCTCGACGGCGAGAACGCCTGGGAGTGGTACTCGCAGGACCACGACGCCAAGCGCTTCTTGAACGGCCTCTACAGCGCGCTCGAGTCCGCCTACATGGAGCGCGCCATCATCACCGTCACCGGCAGCGAGCTCATCGACGGCCACCTCGCGCGCGACGTCGGCCCGCACGCCATCGCGGATCTCGAGGAGTACGAGGACCTCTACCCCGGCTCGTGGATCGGCGGCCGCCTCGACACCTGGATCGGCGAGCCGGAGGAGAACCTCGCCTGGAGCTACCTCCAGACCGCGCGCGCCGACGTCGAGGCCGCGCGCGCGCTGCTCGAACCCGTGCTCGGCATGCCGGTCTCCTACCTCGACCCGCCGGCGAGCGGGGAGTCGGCGCTGGCCTGGTGGCGCGCCTGGCGCAACGTGCTCTCGGCCGAGGGCTCGGACTGGTTCTGGTGGTACGGCAGCGATCAGACCGCGGCCGGCGGCGACGACACGCCGTTCGACACGATCTTCCGCGCGCAGCTCGTCGCGACCTATGCCGAGCTCAACACCGCGCTCACCCTCGAGGGCTTCGATCCGATCGAGGTCCCGGGCTTCTCGCCGATCCTCCAGCCCGCGCCGGTCGCGATGACCGGCCCCTTCGGCACGGTGCCGGTGCTCGATGGCCAGCTCGTGCCCGGCGAGAGCGAGTGGGTGCCACCCGGCGGCGTCTTCTACGACAACGACACCGCCGGCGCCATCGACGACCCGCGCGACGACATCAACCGCGTCTTCTACGGCCACAATCGGCTGCAGGGCGGGCGCCTCTTCTTCGGCATCGACCTCAAGGAGGATCTCTTCGCCAAGCTCGGCAGCGACTACCAGCTCGTCGTCTACACGAGCCAGGGCCGCCTCGTCGACGGCGAGATCGTCGCCGATCCGTTCAACACGACGACCAAGGAGGGCGACCTCATCCCGTTCTCCTCGGGCGGCCCGGCGCGGCGCATCGCCGTCGACTTCGCGGGCGCCTCGCCGATCGTCACCCTCGAGGAGGCCGACGGCGCCGGCGGCTGGTCCTTCGTCGCCGCGCACGACACCGACTTCGGCGGCCCGGTCGAAGGCGGCACCCTCGTCGAGCTCGAGGTCATGCTCGCCGATCTCGGCATGGGCAACGGCGACCCGCTCGAGTTCGCGGTCGTCGCGGTCGAAGGCGGCGACAGCGTCGACAGCGCGCCGAACACCGGCGCGCAGATCATGTTCGCCGATCCGACCAAGCTGGTGACGGTGATCTTCGAGCTCGACGTCTCGGGCGAGCAGATCCCGATCGACCAGTACATCGCCATCGCCGATCCGCCGCCGCCGGCCGGCACCGGCATCCCGTCGATCGTCGGCAACCAGACGGTCTTCGCCAACTGGACGCCGAACACGGTGGCGATGAAGGACGACGGCGTCGCGCCGGACGCCGCGGCCGGCGACGGGATCTGGACCTTGTCGTCGACCTTCGTGCCGGGCGCCGGTCTCCAGTACAAGTACACCATCGGCCACCCCGGCGACTCGTGGGGCGGCACCGAGGAGTACCCGCTCACCAACCGCGGCTACACCGTGCCGACCGACGGCACGCGGCGCGTGCGCGTGCGCGACGTCTTCGCCGACCGGCCCGACCCGTCGGGCGCGATGGCCGCGCTCACCACCGTCACGGTCGAGGAGTGAGGCGCATGTCCGACACCGATCTCGCGCCGCTGGTGCACGAGGACGCCGTCGCTCCGACGCGGACGCAGCGGGACAAGCCGAGCGACGTGCTGCTCGAGGGCGTGACCAAGCGCTATCCGCCGGACGTGGTGGCCGTCCGAGACTTCGACCTGCACATCAGCGACGGCGAGTTCGTGGTGCTGGTCGGCCCGTCGGGGTGCGGCAAGACGACGACCTTGCGCATGATCGCCGGCCTCGAGGACATCACCTCGGGGCGCCTCCTGCTCGGCGGCAAGGTGATCAACGACGTGCCGCCGCGCGACCGCGACATGGCGATGGTCTTCCAGAGCTACGCGCTCTACCCGCACATGACGGTGCGCCAGAACATGGCCTTCGGCCTCGAGCTGCGCAAGATGCCCAAGGCCGAGATCGCCCAGCGCGTGGCCGAGGCGGCGCGCATGCTCGGCCTCGGTGAGCTGCTCGAGCGCAAGCCCAAGGCGCTCTCGGGCGGCCAACGCCAGCGCGTCGCGATGGGCCGCGCCATCGTGCGGCGCCCGTCGGTCTTCCTCTTCGACGAGCCGCTCTCGAACCTCGACGCCAAGCTGCGCGTGCAGATGCGGGTCGAGATCGCCGCCCTGCACCGGCGGGTCGGCGCGACGATGGTCTACGTGACCCACGACCAGGTCGAGGCGATGACCCTGGCCGATCGCATCGCGGTGATGTCGGTCGGCGAGCTGCAGCAGTTCGACTCGCCGATGGACGTCTACCACCGGCCGAAGAACAAGTTCGTCGCCGGCTTCATCGGCAGCCCGGCGATGAACTTCGCGTCGGGCAAGCTCAGCGAGGAGTCGGGGCGGCTGTGCTTCGTCGGCGACGGGCTCAGGCTGCCGCTGACCGAAGCGCACGCGGCTCGCCTGCGCGCGGCCAACCCGCAATCGGTGACGCTCGGCTTCCGCCCCCAGCACGTGCACCGCCTGCAAGAGGGCGAACAGCAGGCCGGCGCCGGCAAGGTGTTGCACAACGAGCTCATGGGCATCGAGACCTTCACCCACGTCAAGGTCGGCGACGCGACGTTCATCGTCGCGCTGCCCGGCGATGTGCTCATCGCCGTCGGCGACCCGCTCGCGTTCGGCATCGACGCGAGCCGCGTGCACGTCTTCGACGACGCCAGCGGCGTCAACCTCACCCTGCCCCCATGAGCCGACACGCCCGCGCGCACGCTCGCCACCCCGAAGCCTCACCCCAAGGAGCACGTGCCATGCACCTCCCGAGATCGATCCTCCTGCCCGCCCTCGCCGCACTCACCGCCCTCGCCATGGCCGCTTGCGGTGGCAAGAAGGAGGGCCCGCCCGACACGAGCGCGCCGCCACCGGCCGCCGACGCCGCCGCACCCGCACCGCCTCCGGCCGATGACGCCGCCGCCGCGCCCGAGGTCGCCGCCGCCGCGGATACCGCGCCCGCCAAGCCCGCCGGCCCGGCGACCGAGGTCGTGCTCTGGCATTCGTACCGCGGCAAGGAGGCCGAGGCGCTCGACAAGGTGGTCGAGACCTTCAACGCGGCGGGCAAGGGCGTGACGATCCGCTCGCAGGCGATCCCCTACGACCCGTTCGTCGACAAGGTCACGATCACCGTGCCGGCCGGCACCGGGCCGGATCTCTTCATCTTCGCGCACAACATGGTCGGCAACTGGGTCGAGAAGAGCGTGCTCGAGCCGCTCTCCGGCCAGGTCGATCCGGAGCTGCTCAAGCAGTTCATGCCCGAGGCGGTCAAGGCGCTGGTCTACCGCAAGAACCTGTACGGGCTGCCGCTGGCCTTCAAGTCGCTGGTGATGTTCTACAACAAGAAGCTCCTGCCCGAGCCGCCGGCGACGATGGAAGAGCTCGTGCCCAAGCTCAAGGCGCTCCAGACCGACGACCGCTACGCGCTCGTCTACCAGGCCGGCGGCCTCTACTTCCATTCGATGTGGTTTCAGGCCTTCGGCGGGCGCGTCTTCGACGAGCAGCACCAGCCCGCCTTCGACACGCCGGAGCACCTGAAGGCGCTCGAGTACGTGCGCGGCTTGCACATGAAGGACAAGGTCCTGCCCAAGGGGATCTCCGGCTTCATGGTGACGAGCCTCTTCAACGAGGGCAACGCGGTGGTCGTCTTCAACGGGCCGTGGTTCCTCGCCGAGATCGAGGGCCCGGTCGAGTACGGGATCGCGCCGCTGCCGTCGGTCGAGGGCCAGCCGCTCAAGCCGATGATGGGCATCGAGTCGGTCTTCGTCACCAAGACCTCCAAGCACAAGGAGGCCGCGCTGGTGGCGGCCACCTACCTGGCGAGCGCCGAGTCGGCCAAGGTGCGCATGGAGGTCGGGCGGCAGCCGGTCACGCACCTGGCGACGCTCGAGGAGGGCGCCCGGAGCGACGAGCAGATGAAGGTCTTCATGGAGCAGTCGAAGAACACCGTCCTGATGGACGCGAGCCCGGAGATGCAGCTCATGTGGACGCCGGGCGACATCGCCATCGCAGCCGGGATCTTCGTCGCCGATCGCAAGCCCAAGGACGAGCTCGCCAAGGCGCAGAAGAAGATGGTCGAGTCGATCAAGGCGATGCAGAAGTAGTCCGAACGTGAAGCGCGTCCCCCCGTCCATCGAGCCGAGCGGCAAGGACAAGCCGCGCTACTGGCGCATCGCCGATGCGGTCACCGCGCTGGTCCTCGCCGGGCTGGTCGGTGTCGCCGCGCTCGGGCTCACGCGCTACGACGACGCGCGCGATCACCGGCTGGCGACCGAGGCGCGCATCGGCGGAGCCGCCGATCGCGTGGCGGCGCTGGTCGCCGCGGGCGGACCGGAGGCCGCTGCCCAGGCCGACCCGGCGCTGGCGAGCGTGCACGTCGTCGTGGCCGGCGGCACCGACGAGTTCGGGATCTCGATCGGCACGACCGTGGCGTTCGAGCGCTTCGCGGATGCGCGCGCGCGCCCGGCGGATCTGCCGGCGCTCACGCAGGATCTGCTCAACCGCAGCGCCGAGCTCGACGACTACGTCACGCGCAAGCAACCGATCCCCGAGAGCCGTCGCTTCGCCGCCGCCGAGCTCGAGGACGGGCCGGTCGTCTTCGCGGGCTTCGCGGCGGTGGTGGTCGACGGCGCCTACCAGGGCATGGTGCGCGTCTCGGAGCTCGTGACGACGCCGGCGCCGAGCGTTCCGACCTCGAACCTCCTGCTCGCGCTCGGCCTGGCGCTGCTCCTCGGCTTCGGCGCGTCCTACGTGTCGGCGCGCGGCAAGCTGCCTCTCGACCGGTTGGCGCTCGGAGTGGCCGCAGCGGTGCCGGTCGGCGTGACCTTCCTCGGCGGCGGGCGCGCGGCTCTCATCGTCTGGCCGGCGCTGGTCGCGCTCGCCCTCGGCGCGCTCGGCGGGCGCGCGATGGCGCGCGTCTTCCGCGGCGTGCGCGAACAGCCCGGCACCTACGTCTACATCGTGCCGGCGATGCTCGGCATGATCGTGCTCGTCTTCGTGCCCTTCGCCATGGGCGTGACGCTGTCGTTCTTCTCGGGCGGCGAGTTCTCGGGCCTCGACAACTTCACCCAGATCCTGACCGGCACCGCGCCCGGGATCGCCAACTTCTACTGGACGACCGGCTTCACCATCCTGTGGACGGTCAGCAACGTCGCGCTGCACGTCGGGATCGGCGTCGCGCTGGCGCTGGTGTTGAACCGCGAGAACCTCGGCTTCAAGACCGGCTACCGCATGCTCCTCGTCGTGCCGTGGGCGGTGCCCAACTACATCACCGCGCTCATCTGGAAGTCGATGTTCAACCCGCAGTTCGGCGCGGTCAACGGCCTCCTCAGCGTCTTCGGCATCGAGGAGGTCAACTGGCTCGGCGCGGGCTCGAGCTTCTGGTCGAACTACATCGCGGCGCTGACGACCAACGTGTGGCTCGGCTTCCCGTTCATGATGGTCGTCACGCTCGGCGCGCTGCAGTCGATCCCCAAGGACCTCTACGAGGCCGCCGACATCGACGGCGCCAGCCGCTGGCAGAAGTTCCGCCAGGTGACCATGCCGCTGCTCAAGCCCGCCCTGGTGCCGGCGATCATCCTGGGCGTCGTGTGGACCTTCAACATGTTCAACGTGATCTACCTCGTCTCGGGCGGGGCGCCGGAGAACAAGACCAACATCCTCATCACCGAGGCCTACTACGCCTTCAAGGTGCTCGGCCGCGAAGAGCTCGCCGCCGCCTATTCGCTGCTCATCTTCTTCATGCTGCTCGCCTACGGGTGGCTACAGAACCGCGTCACCCGCGCCACAGAAGGAGCCTTCGAATGAGCGCTCAGGCCTCGACCGTCGTCGGCCAGAAGAAGAGCCCGCTCGGGCGGGTCATGACGCACGTCGTGCTCGGCTTCTGCACGCTGGTCACGCTCTACCCGCTGATGATCGTTCTGCGCATCGCCTTCTCACCGGGCAACAGCGGCGCCAACAAGTCGCTCGCCCCGTGGCCGGCCGAGTGGAGCATCGACAACTTCGCCACGGTGGTCTCGGCGACCTCGGCGCAAGGCGAGTGGCTCTTCGGCCGCCAGCTCCTCAACTCGGTGGTGATCGCCATCGCCACCACCGTGCTCGGGATCTTCCTGGCGACGACGGCGGCCTACGCGTTTTCGCGCTTCCGCTTCCCCGGCCGCAAGACCGGGCTCATGGCCTTCCTCGTGAGCCAGATGTTCCCGGGCGTGCTTATGATGGTGCCGCTCTACATGATCATGCAGGCGCTCGGCCTCCTCAACGCCGCGCTCGGCCTCATCATCGTCTACGCCACCACGGCGATCCCGTTCTGCGTCTGGATGCTCAAGGGCTACTTCGACACGATCCCGAAGGACCTCGAGGAGAGCGCGATCATGGACGGCGCGAGCCAGTTCAAGATCTTCTGGCGCATCATCTTGCCGCTCTCGATGCCGGCGGTGGCGGTGACCGGGCTCTTCTCGTTCATGACCGCGTGGAACGAGTTCGTGCTCGCCTTCACCTTCATGGAGGAGCCGACCTCGTTCACGCTGCCGGTCACGATCTACAACTACGTCGGCGAGCAGTCGGTCGAGTGGGGCAAGTTTGCCGCGGCCTCGATCATCGTGTCGGTCCCGGTGATGGTCCTCTTCTTCGCGCTGCAGAAGTACCTGGTCGGCGGGCTGACCGCGGGTGGAGTGAAGGGATGAAGCAGCTCGGGTTCGTCCTCGCACTGTCGCTCCTCGCCTGCCGCGGCGAGTCCCCCGCGGCCGACGCCGGCGGGCGGCCACAAGGGCCGCCCCAACACGAGCCCCCTCCCCCTCCGGCTCCCGCTCCCGCTCCCCCTCCCGCTCCCGAGCCCACGCCCGAGCCCGAGCCCGCTCCCACCCCCTCGCCGGCCTCCGACCCGACCGCCAACGCGTGGTGGCGCGACGCGGTCTTCTACGAGATCTTCGTGCGCAGCTTCCAGGACAGCGACGGCGACGGGATCGGCGACCTGCAGGGCATCATCGATCGCCTCGACCACCTCAACGACGGCAACCCCGACGGCGGCGACGATCTCGGCGTCGACGCGATCTGGCTCATGCCGATCCACCCCTCGCCGAGCTACCACGGCTACGACGTCATCGACTATCGCGACGTCGCCGCGGAGTACGGGGGGCTCGCGGCACTCGACGCGCTGGTCGCCGAGGGCAAGAAGCGCGGCGTGCGCATCATCATCGACTTCCTCCTGAACCACGCCTCGGAGCGGCACCCGTGGTTTCGCAGCTCGCGCGACCCGAAGTCGCCGCACCGCGACTACTTCGTGTGGCGCGACGACCACCCGAGCGGCTGGGCACGCCCGTGGGACGGCGCGCCGCTGTGGCATGAGCTCGGCGAAAACCAGTATTATTACGCGCTCTTCTGGAGCGGCATGCCCGACTGGAACCTCGAGCATCCCGACGTCGAGCGCGAGATGTACGACGTCATGCGCTTCTGGTTGAAGCGCGGGATCGCCGGCTTCCGCGTCGACGCGATCCGCTATCTCGTCGAGACCGACGAGGCCGTCGTCGCCGACACGCCCGAGACCCACGCCTTCATCCAGCGCATGCGCAAGACGATCGGAGACGAGTTCCCCGACGCCCTGCTCGTCGGCGAGGCCTGGAGCGGCGTCGACGACCAGGCCGGCTACTTCGGCGACGGCCAGGGCCTGCACCTCGCGTTCTCCTTCGACATGGCGGCGCGCATCCAGGAGGCGGTGCGCGACGGCGTGCGCTCGAGCTTGAACCAGATCCTCGATCGCTCGCGCGAGGTGATCGCCGACCGCGGCTTCGAGGCGCCGTTTCTGACCAACCACGACATGCCGCGGATCGCGCGCGGGCTCGGCTGGGACAAGGCGCGCTTGCGGCTCGCGGCGGCGCTGCTGTTTTCCTCGCCGGGCACGCCCTTCATCTACTACGGCGAGGAGATCGCCATGGGCGGCGGCGAGGGGCGCGAAGACGAATACAAGCGCACGCCGATGCTCTGGACCGACGGCGTGCACCACGGCTTCACCAAGGGCACGCCGTGGTGGCCGATCCCCGACGAGGAGGACGGCACCGACGTCGCGGCCCAGAAGGCCGATCAGGGCTCGCTGCTCAACCTCTACCGCAAGCTGATCGCGCTCAGGAAGTCGAGCGTCGCGCTGCGCCGCGGCGACCAGCGGCGCCTCGAGGTCAAGGGCGGCCGCGGCGTGGTCGCGTTCGTGCGCGAGCACCCCGACGAGCGCGTGCTGGTCGTCGTCAACCTCGACAAGAAGCCGTCGGAGCCGTTCGACGCGCCCGTGAGCGGCAAGCCGAGCGTGCTCTTCGCCGAGGGTCTCGACGAGCCGCCGTCCCAACGCGAAGACGCGATCGCCATCCCGGCGCTCGGACCGCGCGCCTTCGCGTTCATCCGTCTCGAGTGAAGGCTCAGGACCGCCACGACTCGGGATCGAGTCGGGCGCGCCGCCGCCGGCCCGCGCGCTCCTGCGCGTGCTGTGCGAGGGTGATGGCGCCCGCCCGCGCGTCCGCGTAGCCGCGACGCATCAGCTCTGCGAGGCGCTCACGCGAGAAGTCGAGGCTGTCGCCCAGCGCGCTGGCCGGCCGGTACACCGACACCGCCACGTGCCGGTGGGCGAGCTTGGTCACGCCGCCCGCGCCCTGGCACAGCGCGAGCGCCGCCTCCGAGTGCGCCAGCGCCTCGCGCACGGCGACGAGCCGGTTCACCTCGTGGCAGCGCACGAGGTCGTCCGCCAGCACCTCGTCGAGCACGATGTCGAGCGTGCGCAGCGCGACGCGCAGCGCGTTCCGCCGCCTCGGCGCCACCGTCCACGGGCCCGAGGTGGCGGCGCAGACGACGACGTCGATCAGGTCGCAGCCCAGGTCGATCGCCTCGGCCAGCGGCGCGATGTTGCGCACCCCGCCGTCGGTCCACCAGGCGCCGGTGCCGCCCACGACCTGCGGCTCGAAGAAGATCGGAAACGCGCTCGACGCGATCACGGCGTCGACGATGTGCGGGTCGTGCCCGTCGAACCACGCATAGCCGCCGTCGTCGAGGCTCACGGCGCCGACCGAGAGCGCACGCCCCGACACGCGCACGCGGGCCGGCTCCAGGTGGCGGGCGACCAGCGTCCTGAGCGGGGTGGTGTCGTAGATGCTCGGGCGCCACAGCGCGTGCAGCGCGCCGAAAGGGAAGCGACGCCTGCGGATCGCCGCTGGCCCGACCCCCTCCCAGATCGCCGCCAGCTCCCGGTAGGCCGCCGCCTCGTCGCCCGGCCGGTGCATCGCCAGCACGCTGCCGTTGAGCGCGCCGACGGAGACGCCCGCGACGACGTCGTAACGCCGCGCCTCGTCCGCCAGGAGGTGGCGCAGCACGCCCAGCTGCCACGCCCCGTTGGCGCCGCCCCCGCTCAGGACCAGTCCGCGTTTGCCGCCGCTGTCGTCGTGTACCATGCGCCCGCCAGCAGAACGCATCAGGGCTCGGGGATCCAGTCGCAGGACCAGGTCGCCTGACACGCATCCCATGAGAACTCGCGTGCGCTCGTCGACATGTAGCGCGCGATCTGGGCGAGCAGGAAGGAGCCGAGGTCGAAGCTCTTCGAGGGATCGGGGCCGACGAAGCCGTGCTCGCCCTGCGGGTCGAGCATCGGGATGATCATGCCCGACCAGGTGCCGCGGGTCTCGTCGCGGCGCATGAGGCGCAGCGGGGGGTCGAGGCGGGGCACGTCGAGGCCGTCGTCGACCGGGACGACGGCGGCGAGGTGGTCGATGTCCATCAAGACCGAGCGGCCGCTGGAGTCCTGGTAGCGATCGGTGCGCTCGATGCCCTCGATCGCCCAGGTGTCGATGAGCACCTGGTTCTGCGACTTGCCGTAGCGCGGGTCGTCGCGGTCGTACTCGATGAAGCCGGCGGCGCGGGCGAGCGCGATCCCCATGCCGACCGGCACGCCGGGATCGCCGATCGACGGCATCACGATGACGCGCGTCTCGGTCGTCTCGCCGGTGCCGTAGCCCATCGTGCGCGTGCCATCCCAGTAGGGCGCCCAGTTGGCGGGGTCGGCCGACTCGAGCGCGATCTGGGCGAGCCCGAGGAAGCGGCGCAGGTCGGGGGTGGCGCGGCGCTGGCCGAAGCCGTCGGCGAGCGCGACGAGGCGGTCGCCGGGGGCGTGAGTGCGGCCGGCGAAGCTGACCACCTCGCCGAAGGTGTCGATGATCAGCGTGGGGTCCTCGTCGGGCAGCGCGCAGCCTTCGGGGGTGGCCGGCGCGAGCGGGCCGGCGTAGACGCGCAGCTCGAGCGGATCGCCCTCGTCGACCGAGACCGCGACGCGGAAGGTGCCGGTGGGCGACACGGCGCCGCAGCGGTGCTCGCCGCTCGTGAGGTTCGTGAGCACGACGGTGTCGCCCGGGGTGAGCTCCGGCAGGGCGTGCACGGCGAGGGCGGCGCTCTCGGTGTTGCCGCGGTTGACGCGCACCATGAGCTTCCCGTCGGCGGAAAAGAAGATCGGCGAGAGCGCACGCAGCATCATGGCGTGGCGGATCCCACGCAGGTTCGAGCGCGGGCCGATCTCGCCGAGCACGCCGCCGGGCACGATCGAGATGACGGTGTCGAGCTGCGGCTCGACGCCGGCGGCCACCGCGCCGTTGATGCCGCCGAGCGAGCCGCCGAGCACGTGCAGCGCGGCGTCACCGCCGACGTCCACCACGCCGTCGCCGTCGAAGTCACCGGCGAGCCCTGGGGTGCCGGTACCGGCCGGGTCGTGCTCCCAGCGCGTGACGCCGTCGAAGGCGCGCAGCGTCCGGACGACCTGCATCAGATCGACCATCGTCTGGCGGACGTTGTCGCGCGTGTGGAAGACGTAGCTCGTCCAGTAGTCGTCGCCCGAGTCGAGCGCGCCGTCGCCGTTCCAGTCGAGCGCGCGGCCGGTGAGGAGACCGTCGGCGAGCCCCGACATGCCGAAGGCGCCGAAGACCGTCTGCACGAGCGCGAGCTGGTCGGCCTCGAGCTGCACGCCGTGGCCGGGCGCCTCGAAGCCGAGCGTGGCGATCCCGTAGCCGGCGAGGATCCCGGCGAAGAGCAGGGCGTCGAACTTGCTGCCGCCGTGGCCGTGGATGAAGAGCACGACCTGCGCCGGGCCGTCGCGGTCGCGCGGCACGAAGAGCCAGAAGGGCAGCGCCTCGGCGCGCGGCGGGGCGTCGAGGTCCCAGACCTGGTGATAGAGCGGCAGGCGCTCGCCGCTGTGCGGGTCGTCGCGCGGGAAGAACTGCGGCGAGCGCATCTCGCCGGCGACGACGAAGTCGATGAAGTCGAGCTGCTCGACGAAGAGCTCGAGCTCGGCGCCTTCGCGGCCGGAGAGCGAGACGAGCTGGGTCGCGAGCGGGATGAACTGTTCGATCGGGACGATCTTGGTGTTGTCCACGCCCGGCGCGGCGTCGCGCACGTCGCGCAGGCGCGTGACGGTGGGGGGAAACGCGGTGGCGATCGCGGCGAGCGGGCCGAGCCCGTAGAGGCCGTCGCGTACGCGGCGGTAGTCGTCGCTGATGCTCTGGGTGGTGAAGGTCCAGGTGAAGGCGACGTCGCCGAGCGTGAGCCCGTAGCGCGAGAGGCAGCCGGCGAGCGGCGCGAGCGCGTCGGTCTGCGAGGCGTGGTTGATCGCGTCGAAGGGCGAGCGCACCGGTTGGCCCGTCGGCGAGACCAGGCGCTTGGTCAGCACGACGGCGTAGGTGGTCTTCTCGCGCATCGGCATGATCGGCTTCATGACGAGGGTGTGGGTGGAGCGCTCGTAGAATTCGAGGAGCGCAGAGCCCTCGGCGCCGTCGCGCGTGTTGGGGTGATCGAGCAGCCCGTCCATGTCGGTGTCCTCGCCGGGGTCGAGCACGCCGTCGCCGTCGAGGTCCTCGTCGACCTCCTCGATGACGATGGTCTCGAGCCCGGCGCGCGGGTCGGCGTCGAACATGTCCGGATTCTGTAGTACTTGCGGATAGTTGCCCTGCCCCATGTCGAGCGGAACCGCATCGCAGAGCGCGGGTGAGCCGCGGGTGACGTCGAGGACGAGCACGGCGTCGTCGCCGAAGTCGTAGCGATCGTTCCAGTGGCGCGCGATGATCACCTCGGGATCGAGCGGCGCCGTGAACGCGACCGTGATCGGCGCAAGCGTGCCCCAGCCGCTGAGCTCGTCGAGCTCGGCGCGGGTCGCGCGCTCCCACTTCGTCGTGCCGACGACGATGCTGGCGTTGAGGCGGCGCCGCGTCGGCGAGGTCTCGTCGTAGCGCGTGGCGAAGTCGTTGGGCAGCGGGATCTCGGGGAAGGGGCGGTGGTAGACGTCGAACTTCACCTGCGGCACGTCGGGGCCGAGGGGGCCGGTCGCCGGTCCCAGCGTCGGCGGCTCGGTGACGCAGGTCGCTTGGGCGAGCGCGAGTGAGAGCGGGACGAGGAGCGCGTTCTTCATCGTGTTCATCTCCGACCTCCGTTCACAGCGCGTAGGTCGCGAGCAGTCGCCCGCCCCAGATCGGATCCTCGCCGAGGCCGTCGGGGCCGCTGAGCCCGGCGCCGGGGAAGAGCACGCCCCCCTCGAGACCGAGGGTCAGGCGCGTGCCCCAGAAGAGCCCGGAGGCGCGCACGCCGACGTCGATCTCGGTCGCCAGCAGCGTCGACGGGCGGCCACCGAGCGCGTTGCGCGAGCTGCCGCCGGCCAGGCGCGCGTTGAAGGCGTCGCTCTCCTCGGAGGCGGAGAGCGCGACGAGCAGACCGCCGTAGAGCTCGAGGCCGTCGAGGGGGCGGAGCCAGCCGCGCGGGAAGAAGCTGAGGGTGTTGGTCGCGGCGCCGCGGGTCGGCAGGCGCTCGAGGTCCTCGGCCGGCACCGCCACGAGCTCGGGATCGGAAGCGCGGATCGGGGTGCGTGCGGTGCGCGCGGCGAGCACGACGTCGTTGAGGAGGAGGCCGAGGTCGAAGTTGCGGTCGGCCTTGAAGCCGCTCTGGGTGTCGTCGTCCCAGGCCGGGTCGCCGCTGGCGTAGAGCACGTCGAGCGCGACGCCGCCGAGGCAGGCGTCGAGCGCGAGGCGGAGCGCGAGACCGGTCTGCAGGACGTCGTGGCGCGGGTGATCGGGGCTCGGCGCGAGCTCGGTGGTGCCGAAGATCACGGCGGCCTCGAGCTCGGCGCGCAGCGCGAAGGCGGAGGCGGCGTGCTCGATCCGGCCGTAGAGATCGAGCACGCCGATCTCGGTGCGGTCGCCGTCGCCGGCCTCCTGCACGCGATAGACCCCGTAGAGCCCGAGCTGCCAGGGCGCGGCGGCGGGCCCGAGGAGCGCGCCGAAGACCGCCTGCCAGGCTTCGTCGTCGCCGATGAGCACGTCGTCGGCCAGCACGCTGTCGATCGCCGCGAAGACCAGGAGCGCGTGCTCGGTGTGGGGGCCGGTCGCGAGCATGGCGCGCAGCACGCGGTCACCGCCGCGCGGGTCGCTGAAGAGCGCGCTTCCCGGAGACCAGCCGTGCGCGCCGTCGTTGGCGAGGAGGCCGAGGCCCCAGTGCGAGGTCATGGCGCCGGCGGCGAGTGTGAGCACGTGGCCGAGCGAGAGCCGGGCGGAGGCGACGCGCAGCGCGAAGTCCTCGGCGTCGGCGCCGTAGGGCGCGTCGACCGCCTCGAACGGGGCGGGGCCCCCCGCGATGACGCCGCTCATGAGGTCGTGCTCGTAGGCGAGGGTCAGGATGTAGCGCTGGTCGTCGCCCCAGGCGTGGCGATAGTCGGCGCGGATCCGGAACTGGGTATCCAGCGTCGGATCGAGCGCGTACTCGGTGCCGGCGCTGTCGGTCGGGAAGCGCGAGGCGCCGAGCAGTGAGGCGTGCGCGCGCACGCGCGCGCCGAAGCCGAGCGGCGTCGGCGTGGGCTCGGAACCGACGATGCGGGCGTCGGGCGCGGGCCGGCCCGGAGGCTCCGCGTGCAGCGCCGGGGCGACGAGGGTGAGCGCGAGCCCGACCAGCAGGGTCGAGCCGCGCGAGGAGCGAAGACGGGTCATGGCGACTCCGATGTGACCGGAGCTTCATCCGACATGCCGCCTTCGACGCCAAGTCTTTTTCAGGGCGGCGCCGCGGGTCACTCGGCGGGCGCGAGGAACGGGAACTCGGCCGAGACGGTCGCGTCGTCGATCGCGATCCCGTCGGACACGCCCGAGAGTGCGCCGATGGCGACCGCCGAGTAGGTGACGTCGATGACGTCGTAGCCCGGCTGACGACCGCCGCAGTCACTGTTGGGCAGGATCCCGGTCGCGTTGGCCTCGACCGCGAGGTAGGTCGTGCAGGTGGTGGCGGCGGTGTTGACCCAGAGCGAGTCGAGGGTGAGCACCGAGGCGAGTGTGTCGTAGCGGCCGGCGTCGGCGTTCGGACCGGCGGCGAGCTGGTTGCCGCAGACGGTGTCGAGCGCGTCGTAGATCGCGAGGTTCTTCGCCATCTCGGGGGCGAAGTCGAGCCAGGCGTCGGGGGCCGCCGCGTTGTAGTCGTCCTTGGCGTCGCCCTTGGCGGTCGCGTCGGCTTCGAACGCGGCGATGAGCGCGGTGCCGACGGCGGGGCGGCCGATGCGATCGATCTGGGTCGTCGACAAGCCGGGCGGCGACGGGAAGCCCTCGGGCCCGGGGGCGTCGAGGAACGGGAAGGTCGCCGAGGGGGTGCCGTCGTCCGCCGCGATGCCGTCGGTGACGCCGCCGAACGCGCCGACCGCGACGACCGAGTAGGTCGCGTCGATGACGTCATAGCCCGGGGCGCGCCCGCCGCAGTCGGCGTTGGCGAGGATCCCGGTCGCGTCGGCCTCGACGGCGAGGTAGGTCGAGCAGGTCGTCGAGGCGCTGTTGACCCACAGGCGGTCATCCGCGAGCACGGCGCCGAGGGTGGCATAGCGGCCCGCGGTGGCGGTCCCGCCGGCCGCGAGCTGGTTGCCGCAGACGGTGTCGAGCCCGTCGTAGATCGCCAGGCTGGCGCTCATCTCGGCGGCGAACCCTTGCCACGCATCGGAGGCCGCCGCGTTGTAGGCGTCCTTCCTCGACCCCTTGGCGGCGGCGTCGGCCTCGAAGGGTGCGATGAGCGCGGTCGCCACGGCCGGCCGGCCGATGCGGTCGATGGCGGTGCCGAGCGCCGGCGGGGTCGGGAAGGTCGGGCCGACATCGCCGTCGGGTGTGGTGTCCGCGGTGTCGGGCTCGACGTCGGGCGAGGTGTCCGGCGCCGTGTCGGGTGAGGTGTCCGGCGTCGTGTCGGGCGAGGTGTCCGGCGAGGTGTCGGGCGACGTGTCCGGCGTCGTGTCGGGCGAGGTGTCGGTCTTCGACTCGTCGTCGCCGCAGGCGCCGACGATCGATACGGCCGCGAGCGCGCCGAGGAGGTGGATGCGAATCATGGGTGGGCTCCTTGGTCCGGGTTCAGTTGCGCGCGCGGGTCGAGGCCCACACCGAGACGATGTCGCCGCCGGCTGCCACGAGATCGAGGTCGATCTCGACGACGATCGAGAGTGTGTTGAGCGGGGCGAAGAAGTCCGCCGCCGAGCCGCCGTCGGGTGCCGCGGAGAGCTGGCCGACGAGCGCGGCCGAGGTCTCCGCGTCGAGGGCGGGGCAACCCGCGTCGTCGAAGGTCAAGGAGCCGGCGACCGAGGTGACCGTGCTCAGCACCGCGTTGAAGCCCTCGAGGTTGAAGAAGAAGGGGTCGTCGCGCAGGCCGGCGAAGACGCGGAACGTGCCGTTGACGCTCGCGACGCCCGCCGTGGCGGAGGCGTCGCCGCTGGCGTAGTCGGAGGTGCCGGCCCAGCATGCGATCTCCTGGTTCGCGTCGAACTGGCAGAGGATGTCGAGCGGGGTGCCGGCGGCGCCGAAGGAGGCACCGCTGGTCGTGTGGAAGACGTACTGGACGGAGTCCGAGAACATGGCGGCCTCGCTCGCGGCGGGGAAGACCGTCAGCACGAGGTTGAGCTTGGACCCGTCGGCGCTGGTCCAGGCGTAGAGGTCATTGATGTCCGCCGCCGGTTCGGCCTGCGTGGCGGGGGAGTCGAGGTGGTCGGCGGCCAGGGCGGCGCTGCCGGTGAGGGCGAGCGCGAGGATCGGAGTGAGCAGCTTCTTCATCGTGGTTTCCTCTTGGGCAAAAGGGTGGTGGGCGCGCGACTCGAAAGGGCCGCACGGCACGAAGTCCCGGCTCGGCCCTGCGCGAGGGCCAGCGGGGGTTCAGTGGCAGGACGCGAAGGCGTCGTGCATCGTCTGGCAGAAGACCGGCGTGGGCGTCGCTTCGCGGCGGGCGCGGTCGACGAGCGAGCAGGCGAGCGCGCGGTCGCGGGCGGCGAACGCGGCCTGCACGGCGAGCTCGAAGGCGCCCGCGGTCGGGCGGTCCTCGAGGTTTTCGAGCGCGAGCGCGAGGGCCTCGGCGGGCTGGTCGACCACGTTGAGGAAGAACTCCGCGCCGTGCTCGGCGTAGGCCGCGCGGTGGCGTGCGAGCAGGTCTTCGTACATCTGGCGTGCCGACGCCCTCAGGGTGGATGAGCGCGCGGCGTCGCGCGAGGTGAGCAACGTGGCGAGCAGGCCTTTGGCTTCGGGGTCGCCGGCGCGCTCGCTCACCGGCTCGAGCAGGGCGATGGCCTCGTCCTCGGCCGCGAGCTCGCTGTGATGCACGACCGCGACATGATAGGCGGGCAGGCGCTCGACGGCGGCGCGGTAGAGATCGATCGCGAGCTCGGGGCGGTTGGCGGACTCGCTCCACATGACGCCACGTTGAAAGTCGGACCACGCGACGACCCAGGGGGCGACGTCGCGATAGGTCGCCATCGCCGCCACGAAGGCCCGGTCGGCCTCGTCATGACGGCCGAGCTTCCACAAGGCGTTGGCGCGGGCGCCGTGGCTCGCGACGGATGGGGCGGCGAGCGCCCAGGCGTCGGCGCGGGCGAGGACCGCCTCGAGATCGGCGGTGCCGATGGCGACCTCGATGGTGTCGCGGCTGCGCTGGATGACGTCGGCGGAGGCGCCGGCGGCCTCGGCCTCGTCGAGCAGCGCGAGGGCCTCGCCCCAGCGGTGGAGCGCGGAGAGCACGCGGGCGCGCAACGTGAGCGCCGCGACGGAGCGACGCGCGTCGAGGACCGTCTCGCTGATGGCGAGGGCCTCGTCGAAGTCGTCGGGGCGGCCGAGGAACTGGGCGCGCGTGAGGAGGCGATCGACGACGGCGGCGGCGCGCTCGGGGTCGGTCGGCGAGGCGGCGAGGAGCCCTCGGTAGCCGATAAGCTGGGCGTCGAGGTTCGCGAGCGCGACTTCGGCCGAGGTGGTGCGCGCGTCGGTCGGCGTGATGGGGAAGTCCGGGGTCGGGGCCGCGTGGGGGCAGACCTCGGCGCGGAAGGGGTTGAGGCCCGGCGGCTCTGCATCACAGGCGGTCAGAGCGAGGGCGCAAGGGATGGCGAGGCCTCGAGCGAAGCTCGAGGCACGACGTGCGAGATTCCGCATGGACACTCCGTCGCGGTGGGACATCACCCACTACGGAGGTTCACCGCGGATCGGATCAGTGCGCTCGCGTGAAGTGCGTCTCGAGACGAGCGTCGCCTCGGTCTCGACGCGGCTACTTGCGGCGTGGCTTGGGCGCGACCTGCGCGTGGCTCCTGGCGAGGCGCGCGGCGACGTCCTTCCAGTCGACCTTCTTCTGATCGAGGCGCACGCCGACCCAGCCGCGCACACCGATATAGGCGGGCATGAAGAAGCGCTCGGGGTGCTCGGCGATGAGCGCCTCGTTCTCGCCGTCGGGAGCGCGCACGCCGACCGCGATGATGCCGTCGCCGTGATGGTTGTCGAGGAAGTAGGCGAACGGCTTCTTGTTCACGCGGAAGGTCGCGTGCTTGCCTTCGCGCTCACAGCTCGAGCCCGACAGCTCGGCGCAGATCGCCTCGAGCCGTGTCAGCGCCGCGCGCGCGAGCTCCGGATCGGTCGTCGGCAGCGGCTTCGAAGGCGGCGGCGGCAGGATGGGGCTGTCCCAGACCGACTTCGGCGCGACCTGGGTGAAGCCCTCCTCGAGGATCAGCGCGAGGGCGTCCCAGTCGGCGCGCGCGGCGTCGATGCGAACGCCGACCCAGCCCTTGACGCCGACGTAGGGCGGCACGAAGTAGCGCGCGGGATCCTCGGCGACGAGCGCCTGCTGCCGCTCGGGGCTCGCCTTGCACCACGCGGCCAGGCCTTCGCCGTAGGCGTCGTTGGCGAAGCTGCAGAACATCTTGCCGCGCACGAAGAAGGACGGCGAGCCGTGCGAGAGCTTCTCCTCGACCGCGGGCAGCGCGTAGCAGAGCGCGCGCAGACGCTCGAAGGCACGGTCGGCGGGCGTGGGTGCGGTCGGCTTCGGCATGGCGATAGTTCGCCCGACGGCGATCGCATCGTCAAGCCGCCAACCGCCTTGACGTGCCCTCCAGTTCGCGCCATCGCTCGGCCATGTCGCTCACTCACTCCTATCGTCTCTTCGCCCTCGTCGCCGCGCTGACCGCCTGCGGCGGCAGCGGTCCCGCGCTCGTTCAACCCGGCACCGAAGCGCCCGCGCCGGTCGCGGCCCCATCGGCGCCCGAGGACGCGCTGCTCGCGCCCTGGTCGGGTCCCAACGGCGGGGTGCCGCCCTGGGACCGCATCGAGGTCGCCGCCTTCGAGCCGGCCTTCGACAAGGGCATCGCGCTCCTGCGCGAGGAGATCCGGGCGATCACCGCCGATCCCGCGGCGCCGACCTTCGACAACACGCTCGCCGCGCTCGAGCGCGCGGGCGAGCCGCTCGACCGCGTGGCGACCTTGTTCTTCGTGATGGCGTCGAACATGAACAGCCCCGAGATCCAGGCGATCACCAGGTCGGTCCGCCCGAAGCTCGCCGAGATCGACGACGAGATCCACTTCGACCAGGCGCTCTTCGAGCGGATCCGCCGGGTCTACGAGACGCGCCAGGAGAGCGGGCTCGGCGCCGAAGAGCTGCGTCTGACCGAGAAGACCCACGACGAGTTCGTGCGCCGCGGCGCGCGCCTCGACGCCGAAGGGCGAGCCAGGGTCGCGGCGGTGAACCAGGAGCTCGCCGGCCTCTTCACCGACTTCGCCAACCGCGTGCAGGCCGACGAGGACACCTGGGTCACGCTCGGCGAGGCCGACCTCGCGGGCCTGCCCGAGGCGCTCGTCGCGACCTACAAGGCCGC
Organism: Deltaproteobacteria bacterium; assembly: GCA_011526585.1. Lineage (GTDB taxonomy): Bacteria > Myxococcota_A > UBA9042 > PHBI01 > PHBI01 > WYBB01. Next base: position 24,218 of record WYBB01000143.1, on the reverse strand, counting down.
CGCCGAGGAGCGCAAGGTCGAGGGCTGGGCCGTGGTCAACACGCGCTCGGCGGTCGATCCGTTCCTGACCTTTTCGGATGACCGCGCGCTACGCGAGAAGGTCTGGCGCGCCTTCGTCGACCGCGGTGATGGCGGCGGCGAGCGCGACACCAACGCGATCATCGCGCGCATCGTCAAGCTGCGCGCCGAGCGCGCCGCCATCCTCGGCTACCCGAGCCACGCCCACTGGCGCATGGCCAACACCATGGCCAAGGACCCGGCCGCGGCCGACGAGCTGATGATGCGCGTCTGGCCGGCGGCGGTGAAGCGCGTCAAGGAGGAGGTCGCCGAGATGCGCAAGCTGGCGCGCGCCGAGGGGGCCAAGATCACCATCGAGCCGTGGGACTACCGCTACTACATGGAGAAGGTGCGCAAGGCGAAGTACGACCTCGATCAGAGCCTCTTCAAGAGCTACTTCGAGCTCGAGAACATGATCGAGGCCTCGTACTTCATGGCGAGCAAGCTCTACGGCTTCGCCTTCGAGGAGATCACCGGTCAGGTCCCGGTCTTCCACCCCGACGTGCGCGTCTTCCACGTGACCCACGCCGCCGACAAGCGCCACGTCGGCTACCTCTACCGCGACGACTTCGCGCGCCAGTACAAGCGCTCGGGCGCGTGGCAGGCGACCTACCAGCGGCAGAGCAAGCTCGACGGCCAGGTCTTCCCGATCGTCTCGAACAACAACAACTTCGCCAAGGGCGCCCCGGGCGAGAAGGTACTGATCAGCCTGGACGATGCCGAGACGCTCTTTCACGAGTTCGGCCACGCCCTGCACGCGCTGAGCGACGACACCACCTACCCTTCGCTCACCGGCACGCCGCGCGACTTCGTCGAGTTCCCGAGCCAGGTGCACGAGAACTGGCTCCTGACCCGCGAGGTGCTCGACCAGTACGCGCGCCACTATCAGACCGGCGACAAGATGCCGCAGGCGCTCATCGACAAGCTGCGCGCGGCGTCGACTTTCAACCAGGGCTTCGCCACCGTCGAGTACCTCGCCGCGGCGATCGTCGACATGAAGCTGCACACCGATCCCAAGGGCGAGATCGATCCCGACGCCTTCGAGAGGGAGACGCTCGCCGCGATCGGCATGCCGAGGGAGATCGTGCTGCGCCATCGCCTGCCGCACTTCATGCACCTCTTCGCCTCGGACTCGTACTCGGCCGGCTACTACTCCTACCTCTGGTCGGACGTGATGGCGGCCGACGCCTGGCAGGCCTTCGAGGACACCGGCGACCCGTGGCACCCCGAGACCGCGAAGCGCTTCCAGGAGATCATCCTGGCGACCGGCGACGCCATCGATCGCAAGGAGGCCTACCGCCTCTTCCGCGGGCGCGACCCCAAGGTCGAGGCGCTGCTGAAGGACCGCGGCTTCCCCGTGAAGTGATCAGGGAGCCGGCTTCGGCAGGACCTCGGCGAGATCGAAGCCGACGTCGGGGAAGGCGTCGATGACGACGGTGCTGCCTTCGCGCAGGGTCTCGACCCGCTCGTAGTCTCCGTCGCGCGGGTCGCGGTAGATCCGCGCTTCACGGCGCGGCACGTCGATCAGGATCAGCTGCGGCACGCCGGCCTGGGCGTAGATCCCGACCTTGGCGCGGTCGCGGCGCTGCGAGGTGACGGCGATCTCGATGATGCAGTGGGCGACCCTGGGGTGGTCGGTCTCGTCATCGTCGGGCGGCACGATGCAGAGGTCGGGCTCCGGCTCGGAGACGTCGGAGGCGGCGAAAGGCAGCTGCACGCCGACCTCGGCCCGCCCCAGGAGCGCGGGCACGAGCAGCGTGGTGAGGCGTCGGATGGGCGTCGCGTGCGGAGCGCCTTGCGGGGTCATGGCGATGATCACTCCATCGAGCAGCTCGACCTTCTCGTCCTCGTCGAAGAAGCCCGAGGCTACGAGCGAGTCGTACTCCGCGCGGGTGAAGCGACGGATCTGCGGCGGGTTGCCCGCGACTTCGGCGAAGAGGTCGGTTGAGGCGATCGACATGGCCTGACCATGATAGACGCCGCCCGGCGCGATTCCAAGCCGCCGCACGGTCAATAGGTGTCGGGCCAGACGGTGCGGATGGCGTAGCCGTCGTAGAAGTCCCAGACGATGAAGTCGACCGAGTAGCCGGGGTAGTAGCAGTCGAGCAGGGTGTGGCGCTCGAGCACCTCGGCGTACCAGTAGTAAGGATCGCCGACCGGGTAGAGCGCGAAGCTGTCGACGAGCCTGCCGCCGCGCCAGTCGTCGTAGACCCAGACGTCGACGCTCTCGACGTCGCCGATCCCGTCCCAGTCGATCACCTCGGCCTCGAACCACCAGACGTCCTCGCGCAGGGCAGGGTCGTAGAAGCAGCCGGCGTCGGCGTCGACGATCGCCGGATCCCAGTTGTCGATCCAGATCGGCCACGAGCCATCCCAGACCACGTGACACGAGGTCAGCGCGCCCCACGACAGCACCGTAGCGGAGAGCGCCGCGATAAAGGTCCTGGACATCGCTCACCTCCTCACGCGAACCCCCAGCATCGGGCGTGCCAGCGCGCTGTCGACACGGCGCAAGCGATCGCGCGGCGCTGCAGCGCGGATCCGCCCAGCGACCAGCGACGTTGCGCGCCAAATCACCCGCGCGAAGACGCGCATCGCCACCCCGCCCGTGCGGCGCGGGCCCGGCGCATTCGACCCGGGCCGGCACGGACCTTGCCTCGATCGGGGTCAGGGCTCCGGAGGCCACGCCATGACCCGCACGTTCACGATCCCATCGTTCATCCTGCTGCTGCTCCTCGCGCTCGCCGCCTGCACCGAGGAGGAGCGCCCGCGCTTCGGTCCGCAGCCCGACCCGGAGCTCGGCGCGACGAGCTTCATCTCCGCCGCGACGCCCGCCGGCGACCGCTACGGCCCACCGAGCAGCGACGCCCCGACCGACGGTCGCAACGGCGAGGGTCAGGGCGGGCGCACCATCGAGGAGGGCGACATCTTCCGCGCGCTCGGAGACGGCCTCATCGTCAACCTCAACGCCTATCGCGGCCTGCAGGTGATCGACGCCAGCGACCCGGCCTCGCCGCGCGTCGTCGGCGCGCTCAGGACCTCGGGCTCGCCCGTCGAGCTCTACGTCTTCGGCTCACGCGCGCTCGTGCTCCTGAACGACTGGTACGGCTATTGGGGTAGCCGCACCGATCTCGCCTACGGCAAGGAGCAGGGTGGCGCGGCGCTGCTCGTCGACCTCGCCGATCCGAGCGCGCCGGTCGTGCTCGATCGCGCGGTCGTACCCGGCTGGATCCGCACGAGCCGCCTCGTGCGCGAGGGCGCGACCACGAACCTCTACGTCGCTGCGGCGCTCTGGCAGCTCTATGATGGTGGCGGCGGCACTGTGCCGGTCGGCTCGGGCGAGCGCACCGTGGTCAAGAGCTTCGCCGTCACGGATCTGCTCACCGCCCGGAGCGAGATCGACCTCGGCGGCTGGATCTCCGACATCGCCCACAGTGCGGGCACCCCCGAGGCGCTCATCGTCGCGCGCACCGAGTGGACCTCCGACAGCGGGCCGCAGTCCAGGGTCGCCGTCGTCGACATCGGCGCGCCCGACGGCTCGATGGTGCTCGGCGCCGACGTCGCGGTGCGCGGCCAGGTGAAGAACCAGTTCAACCTCGACCTGCGCGGCACCATCCTGCGCGTCGTCTCCGAGGGCGGCTGGGAGCGGCAGGTCAACCACCTCGAGACCTTCGACGTCTCCGATCCGACGCGCCCGGTCGCGATCGACCACGACGAGTTCGGCGCCGGCGAGGCGCTCTTCGCGACCCTCTTCGTCGGCGACGACAAGGCCTTCTTCGTCACCTACCTGCGCCAGGATCCGTTCCACGCCTTCTCGATCACCGCCGACGGCCAGGCCACCGAGGAGAGCGCCTTCATCGTCTCGGGCTGGAACGACTTCTTCCGCGCCGTCGCCGCCGAGCGCCGCCTCCTCGGGGTGGGCAGCGACGACGCCGCGGGCGGCCGCCAGCTCGCGGTGAGCCTCTACGACATCACCGACCTCGGCGCGGCCGACCCGCTCATCGCGCGCCGCTCGGCCGGCCTCGAGTCGGCCTGGTCGGAGGCCAACTGGGACCACCGCGCCTTCTCCGTCGTCGAGGGCGCCGTCGCCGTCCCGGCCGTCGACGAGCCCGCCGTGATCGAGACCGGGCTCGTGCTCCTGCCCTTCTCGGGCTGGACCGAAGCCGGCTCCACCTCCGGCGTGCGCCTCTTCACCTTCTCGGAGACGACGCTCAGCGTGCGCGGCGCGCTCGCGCACCCGACGCCGGTCCGCCGCTCGTTCCTGAGCGACGACGACACCGCGGCGTGTCTCTCGGACGAGAGCCTCTCGCTGCACGACGTCGCCGATCCCGACGCGCCCGCCGCGCTCGGCGAGGTCATGCTCGCGCCGAGCTACGGCGGCTTCTTCGTCTACGGCGATCACGGGCTCCGCGTCGTCGACACCTCCGCGCGCACGTACTGGTCGGGGCACGCCCCGCCGCCCGGTCGCGCCGAGGTGATCGCGCTCGACGGCGATCCCGATCGCGCGCCCGCGATCACCGCCTTCGAGATCCCGGCCGGCGCGAGCATCACCCAGGTCGGCGACCTCGCCGTGGCGATGAGCGCGACCTGGATCGGCGACGGCGGGGGGCGCTGGCAGACGAGCGTCGAGGTCTGGGACCTCACGACGCCGACCACGCCGCAAGAGCGCGGCACGCTCACGACCGACGCGCTGCCGCCGTCGTGGGGCCCCTACCCCGCCTACGACGGCGCCGAGCCGGCGCGACCCGCCGACGCCTGCTTCGACTGCGGCTACTACCGCGTCGCCCCGAGCGGCACGGTCGTCGGCGAGGCGATCGCCTTCCTCGAGGGGATCGCCGAGTCGACGCAGTCCGGCACCCAGGAGCTGTGCGTGACGGTGCCACCGGGAGGCTCGGGTGGCGGCGTGGTCGATCCGAGCGAGCCGGGTGAGCCACCGAGGCCGGCCGCCTCGAGCGACGGGCGCGCCGAGGAGGTCGGCGTCTACTACACCGGGCGCATCGAGTGCGTGCGCGACGGCGACGGACCACGCTCGTGCTGGGGCGCGATCTACCGCTGCGAAGGCCTCGAGGTCGAGTGCACGATCGTCGAGGATCCGGCCGCGATCGGGGCCGAGACCACCTGCAAGGAGGAGCCGGTCTACCGCTACTGGACGCGCTGGGTCGTGCACGTGCTCGACCTCTCGAACCGTCAGGCGCCGCGCCTGGCCGAGCCGGTCGCGCTGCCCGAGAGCGAGGAGGGCGTGAGCACGCTCTCCGACGGCGCGACGCTGTGGGTCGCCACCCGCGAGCCCTACGATCGCCCGGACGACGTGCGCGCCTACGTGCGCTACTTCGCGCGCGGCATCGATCTCGCAACGCCGAGCCAGCCGCGGGTCGGCGCGCGCGTCAACGTGCCCGGCGTGCTCTTCGCCAAGCAAGGCGACGACCTCTTCACCGTCGACCAGGTCTACGATGCCGATCACGTCGAGTCGGCGGTCGCGCGCGCCCGGCTGGCGGGTGACACCGCCACGCTCGAGGCGCGCTACCGCCTGGACGGGCGCCAGGTGCAGGTCGTGCTGCTCGACGGCGCCGGCCACGTGCTCTTGAGCCATGGGCCGAGCACCTGGTGGTACGGCTTCGACGATCCGGTCGCGAGCGCGGCCGCGACGAACGAGACCTGGGAGACGCGGCTCACGATCCTTCGCGAGGACACCCTGGCCGAGCTCGCGACGCGCGCCGTCGACACCTGGGCGGTGCTCGCCTGGGCCGGCCAGGGGCGCGCGCTCTTCCAGGTGCCGGGCGGGCTCCTGCTCTTCGATGTGAGCACCCCGAGCGCGCCGGCGCCGCGCGCGTTCTTCGCGACGGCGGGTTGGCCCGGCTCGCTCGTCGTCGACGAGGGCCGCGCCTTCCTCGCGGCGGGCCTCTACGGCCTCTACGCCTTCGACCTCGACGCCTTCGACCTCTACACCGCCCCGTGAGCGGACACCGCAACGCCCCGCAACAAGAATGACAGGAGGAGATATGTTCACGCACTGGATCGTCGTCGCCAACGCCGCGCGCGCGCAGGTCTTCGGCTCGGACGTGATGCTCGAGGAGCTCGAGCCGGTGATGTCGCTCGTGCACCCCGCGAGCCGCATGAAGAACCAGGACCTGATCACCTCGCGCCCGGGCAGCGAGCCCTCGGCCGGCCACGGCGTGCGCTCGGCCTTCGATCGCCACACCGAGCCGCGCGAGGTCGAGGTCGAGGCCTTCGCCCGCCAGCTCGCCGAGCACTTCCGCCTCGGCCGCACGACCCACGCCTTCGAGCGCCTGATCCTGTTGTCGCCGCCGGCCTTCCTCGGCCACCTGCGCGCCGAGCTCGACAAGGAGACGGCGGCCTGCATCGTCGCGTCCGCGCCGGTCGACCTCACCCAGGTCCCCGGCCACGAGCTCGCCGACCGCATCCGTCGCTCGCTGCCCGAGACCGCGGGACTGCCCGCGCACTGAGCGACCGTGGGCGCGCGACTCGATCGCGCGTGCATGCACACCCCAAGTGCACTACTCATCGATCATGCTGACTGGTCGAACGCGCGCGCACTCCGTCCTGGCGTTCCTCGCCGCCGCGGCCTGCTGCCCGGGATGTGGGGCAGCGGGCGGCGGCGACACGTCCGAAGAGGTGACGCGGCCGGCCCCGGATGCCGCCGAAGTGACGGATTCCGCGGGTGATCTCTCGCTCCCGCCCGTCGACGGCGGCCTCGACTACCAGCTCGGCGAGGCCTACGCGCCGCCGGCCGGGGTCTCGATCGTCGTGCGCGATCGCACCGCGCCGATCGCGCCGGGCCTCTACAACGTCTGCTACGTGAACGGTTTCCAGATCCAGCCCGGCGAGGAGTCGTTCTGGCTCGGCGAGCACCCGGACCTCGTGCTCCGGGACGGCGACGGGCAACCCGTCATCGACCCGGACTGGGACGAGCTGCTCCTCGACGTGAGCACCCCGGCCAAGCGCGCGCAGATCGCCGAGATCGTCGGCGACTGGATCGAGGGCTGCGCGGACGACGGCTTCGCCGCCGTCGAGATCGACAACCTCGACACCTTCGCGCGCTTCCCCGCGTTCCTCGCGGAGGACGACGCGGTGGCGATGATGGCCCTCTTCTCCGCCCGAGCGCACGCTCGCGGGCTCGCGATCGCGCAGAAGAACGCCGCGGAGATCGCACATCGCAAGTCCGAGATGGGCACCGACCTCGTCGTCTCCGAGGAGTGCAACCGCTACGACGAGTGCGACGTCTTCACCGGCGTCTACGGCGCCCACGTGCTCGTCATCGAGTATCGGCGCCAGGACTTCGAGCGCGGCTGCGCCGACTACCCCGGGCTCCCGATCGTCTTGCGCGACCTCGACCTCGTCGGTCCGACCAGCAGCGCCTACGTCTACGACGGCTGCTGACGTCCCCACGGGCGTGCCGCCCACCACGAAGGATGGAAACGCCCGTGGGGACTTGTCGTATCGCTCGCGACCCTACGCCCTCCGCCGCCCTCTTCGGGCTCGACCGAGCCCTCGGGCCGTCTACGGAGCTCCGGGTCGCGAGCTGCCGTTTCCTCCTGACGTCGCCACGGGGGCCGCTGACTCGAAGGCGCTCGGCGCGTGCACTCATTTGGTGTTATCAAATTCACTTGCATTGAATAACGCCAAATGAGACAAGGCACACATGACCGCGCGCAAGTACGAGAGTCCCCTGCGTGACGCCCAGGCGGAGGAGACGCGTGAGCGCCTCTTCGAGGCGGCGCGCGCGCTGCTGGTCGACGGCGGGCTCGACGCGCTGACCCTGCCCAGGCTGGCCAAGGCCGCGGGCGTCTCGGTGCCGACCGTGTACCGTCACTTCCCGACGATGGACGCGCTGGTCGAGGCGCTGCTCGCCTGGATCCGGCCGCTGGTCGGCCAGACGCCGGAGCGCCTCTTCTGTCCGCCCGAGGCGCTGCCGCGGCTGCCGCTCGAGAACTTCGCGCGCTTCGAGGACAACGCGGCGGTGCTGCGTCCGCTGATGGAGTCGCGCGCGTTCAACCGGGTGCGCGTCGCCAGCATGCGCGATCGGGCTCGGCGTGCGGCGGCGCTGCTCGCGCCCGCGGCGCCCGGCTGGCGCGAGCGCGAGCTCGAGGCGAAGGGCGGCGTGATCTGGGCGCTGGCCTCGCCCCAGACCTGGCGCTGGCTCGGCGAGACCTGGGGCCTCGAGACGGCGGAGGCCGCGCGCGCCGCGAGCTGGGCGATCGAGACCCTCGTCGCCGCGCTCGCCGCCGGTCCGGTCGAGCCCAAGACCAGGCGGAAGTCCCCACGCAAGAAGAGGAGCACGCGTCCATGAGCACAGCCACCATCGTCCTCCAGCTCGCGACCCTGGGCTGGGGCGTCCTCTGCGGCGCCATGATCTACGAGCACGTTGCGGTGATCCCCCAGTGGGCGCGCCGCCCACCGGAGTCGCTGACGATGTGGACCGGCGACCACCGCCTCAAGGCCGAGCGCTTCTGGATGGCGATCCACCCGATCCTGCTCGTGCTGCTCGGGGTCGCCCTGGCGCTGGCGTGGGAGGACACCGCCCAGCGCGAGCGCCTCTTCATCGTCATCGGCGGCTACGCGCTCGTCATCGCGACGACCGCCGTCTGGTACGTGCCGGAGCTGATGAAGCTCATCCGCGATCCGGCCGCGCCAATCCCGGCCGAGCGCTGGCGCGTGCGCGCCCGACGCTGGGAGCTCCTGAGCCTCCTGCGCGGCGCGCTGATCCTCGGGCTCGCCTGGCCGCTGCTCGGCGCGCTGCGCGCGGTCTGAGCGTACGCGAGTAGTGCGCACAGCTGCGCACCGAGGGGTCGTCTTCTCGGCGCGCTCAGCGCTTCCGACACAGGGAGGCCAGCACACGCGCGCGCGTGTCGTCGGCGATCTCGCCCGCCAGCGCGTGCGACCAGACATCGGCCACGAGCACCGCGCTCGCCGCCGGCACGCTCTGCGGGAACCTGTCCCACTCACCGGCCATCGCTGACAGCCCCGCTTCGAACATGGCGCGGTCGCGCGCGCTCGCGCTGGCCACCCCAGCCTCGAACCGCCGCCGCGCCGCGGCGACGTCCCCGAGACTGGCCAGGACGACGGCGGGAACGAGCTCGAGCCCGACGCGAGCGGACGGCGGGAGCGCGTCGAAGGCGGCCAGCGCGAGCTCGGCGGCCCGCCGATCGCCGGACGAAGCCGCGGTCCCGGCCGCGCCGACCAGGGCGCTGGCCTTGTCGTGGGGCGATGCGCCACTCGCCTCCGCCAGCGCGCGAACGCCGATCAGCGTGACCTCACCATGGCCCGCATGCGCGCCGCCCTCGACGATCGCCCCGGCGTCGAGCAGCAGGTCGGGCGAGGCGCGGTCGGCCAGCGCAGCCTCGAGCGCCGGTCGATCTCCCATGGCCGCGACGAGCTTGAGGTGCAAGGCCGAGCGCACGAAGAGGGAGGCGCTGGCGTCGGCGTCGATCCCGGCGCGCAGGCGCCGCGCCTGCTCGTAGTGCCCGCCGATCACGGCCCCGAACCCGATCGCCGAGCGCAAGAGCAGATCGCCCTCGGCGAGGCGCTCGGCCTCTTCCACCGCGCCGAGTCGACCGAGGGTCGCGAACGCCGTGAGCCGCCCGCCCATGCCGTCGGGTCGGAGCGCGGCGCCGGCCAGCGCGGCGGCGCGCGCATCGTCCACCGCCCCGATCTGCGCCAACGCCCAAGCGGCCTCCCCCAGGATCTTCGCGTGCGCGTGCGGAAGCAGCTCGGCCATACGCGCGCGCACGCTCGTCACGAGCGCGACGACCTCGGCGGCCGGGGCTCTCCGCGCGAAGACGCCGAACGCGCTCGACCCGTCGACCGGATCGGCGGCGAGCGCGCGTACGAAGCAACGCGTGAAGTGCTCCCGATCGCGCGCGAGGAGCGTCTCCGACGCGACCGGCGCGACCGCCGCGAGGTCCGTCGGCTCGAAGGGGTCCGGCTCGTCGCGGCAAGCGCCGAGAGCGACCGCGCTGACAAGTGCGGCAGCGCGGACGAGAGCCCGTGACGATCGGCCCATGGCACTACCCCCGCAATCAGGCGATCGCGGCCGCGAGCCCGCTGCTGTCGATCCAGCCGCCGATGGCGTTCTTGGCCGGCGTGTTCTTGTCCGCGGCCTGCGCGCGGGTGTTGAACATCAAGAGGTCGCTCGGCCGGACGTAGCGCACGCGGCGCTCACCGTGCGTCCCGCCGCCGTCGATGGTCACCCACTCCTCGACGCCGTCCTGGTCCGGGGCGCTCATCGACTCGAGGATGCAGATGTGCTTGAAGGAGCCTCCGCCGAGGCTGACCGACACGTTGCCGACGGTGTAGCCGCCGCCGACGGCGGCGACCTGGAGGAGGAACTCGCCAAGGCGCGGGCGCACCGGCAGACCGGCCTGGGCGATCACCACCTTGCCGGCCATCGCCTCCTCGACCTTGGCGAGCTGCGCCTCGCGCTTGGTGATGTGCTGCGCGATGAAGCTCGCCTTGCGCGCCTCGGCCTTCTCGAGCTCGCGCTGGTAGATCTTGAGGACCTTCTGCTGCGCGGCGACCTGGGCCGTCTTCGTCTGCTCCGGCATCTCCGAGCCCTCGAGCTTGGCGATCCCCTCGTTGGTCTCGTTGATCTTCTGCTTGAAGGCGTCGATGGCCTTGTCGAAGTTCGGCACGCTCTTCTTGAGGTTGGCGATCGCGCCGGCGATGCTCTGGCGTTCCATGAACATCTTCATGGCGTTACCCATCTGGGTCGCCATCTTCATCATGGTGTCCTTGTTGTCCTTGTAGAGCGCCCCGATCGTGTCGCGGTACATCTTGCCGGCGAAGTCGACGCAGGTCGTGTAGGTGCCCAAGCCCGACTTCGCGCGGATCTTGTCGATCTCCGACTGGTCCATGAACTTCTCGCCGACGGCGGCCTGGCCCTGGGACAGGACCGCGTTGCGCAGCGCCTCGCCCGCGTCCGATGCCGGGGTCTGAACGCCCGCCGCGCCCGAGCTCGGCGCCGCCTCGTCCTTGGCCTCGCCGCCGCTCGCCTCTTTCGGCGCGGGTGCCGGGGGCTCCTCCTTTTCCGGCTCGGGCGTGATCTCGCTCGGCTCGCCCCCACCGCCGGCCTTGGCACCCGCCGGCCCACTCGCGCCTGGAGCCTTCCCGCCGCCGCCGGGCGCCTCACCCTTGTCAGCCGCATCACCCGGCTTGGCCGACTCGAGGGCGGCCACCGTGCGGTCATCGGCGACCCCACTCGGATCGAGACCGTGATCGGCCTGGAACGCCTTGAGCGCGCCCGCGGTCTTCGGTCCCATGATCCCGTCGGCGGCGCCGCACGCGTAGCCGAGCTCGTTGAGCTTCGACTGCACGGCCTGGAGCTCGGCTCCGGCGCTCGCGGCCTTCATCTGGACCGCGCCGCCGCTCTCCGGCGGCACGAGCGCCGCGCTCTGCGCGTCGAATCCCTCGATCCCGGCCACGGCCTTCTTGAGCTGGACCCTGCCCTTCACCGCGGGCCTGGCCGCCGGCTGCGCGCCGACGTCATGGCCACGGGTCGTCGTCAGTGCTGCTTGCACGATCCGTCCTCCTCGTGAGGCATCGCCAGAGCCCGTGCCCCCCAGGCGCTGAGTGAGTGCCGAAACCCTCCCATGCGCGGCCACGAATTGCACGCGAGGGTCACGAGAAAATCCTCACCGCACGGTCAACGGCCGCGGATGCGCGAGGTGCCACCCACCCTGTCACTGCTCGAAGAGCTCGACGGCGATGACGCCCGCGGGGCGCTCCTGTGGGGTGCGCACGACGAGGGTCGGGCCGCAGCCGGAGAGATCGTAGGTCGAGCGGTGGGCGTAGGCGTCGGTGCCGACGAGGAGGTGGCTGCAGCCCTCGAGGGTGATCGGCCAGCTCGACATCGTCAGCGGCGGCCACATGAAGAGGGCGTCGGCCTCGACGCCGGGCGCGGCGGTGTAGAAGCCGCGCACGTCGAGGAGGTAGCGGCGGTCGGGGCGGGTCGGCCAGCTCACCTCGCGCGCGAAGGTCGCCAGATCGGGGAAGCTCAGGAGCATCAGGATCGGGGTGGCGCCCGGGGTGAAGCCGAGGTGCTGCACGCCGAGCGAGGTGCCGAGCGGCACGCCGAAGGCTTCGCTGGGATCGGCGTAGCGGGTGACGAGCTCGTGGTCGGAGGCGACGGTGTAGAGGGCGAGCTCGAGCCCGCCCGTGTTGTCGTCGTAGCGCGGGTTGGAGAAGCTCACCGAGTAGTCGTTGATAGCGACGTGCACCGCGCCGTCCTCGGGCACGACGTGGTAGACGTAGGTGCTGGCGAGCGGGCACTCGGCGATCGGGCGGCGCGGCTTGTCGTCGATGACGAAGGCGACCAGCGCCTCGAGCTCGTCGACGCCGCAGCCGGTGCAGAGGGGCTCGAAGTCGTAGACCAGCGGATCGTGCCAGCGGCGCAGCGCATCCTGCCGGCCGGTCGACGAGTAGGCGAAGACGCCGCTGACGACGAGCAGATAGTCGCAGGCCTCCGGGGCGTTGATGAGCATGCCGGACGGGCTCGCGGCGGAGAGCGTGCCGCGCCAGACCGGCTCGCCCAGCGTGGTCGAGAGGCAGGTCTCGAGGCCCGAGGGCGGCGGGGCATTCGCGGTGCGATCGCAGCTCGCGACCGGCGCGCCGGCGAGGGCGTCGACGTCGGTCCCGCCCGCGTCGTCGTCGTCGGGCAGGTCGGGGCGGCGGGCGCGGGCGCGCGCCTCGGCGCCGCCGGGCACGATCAGCGCGCGCGCGTCGAGCGCCAGCGCGAGCGGCGGCCGCCCCTGCGCGAGGGTGAGCTCGGGCGCGGCGCCGCGCGAGATCGCGAGCGTCGCGGCGTCGCCGCCGGTGGTGTGCGCCGCCGGAGCGGGCTCGGCGTCGGGCGCGGCGTCCTCCAGGTCGGGCACGGTCGGGTGGGCGAGCGCCGGCGCGTGATCGGATCCGGCGAGATCGGATCCGGCGGGCTCGTCGATCGCCTCGTCTTCGGGTGGGGGCTCCTCGGGGCTCGCTCCCCGCATGGAGCGCGCGGCCTCACGCGGGTCGGGGTCGCCTTGGACGCCCAGGTCGGCCTGCCGATCGTGCGCGGCGCGCTCGTCCCCCGGATCGGCCGCGCCACGGATCAGGTAGCCGAGGATCGCGCCGACGATCGCGGCGGCGACGAGGCGGAGGGTCTGCATGTCCTACGCTTACCAGCCGCGCCGGTGTGCGTATAGCGAACGCCGCGGCCGCGTGCGAGGATACGGGCCACGGTCCATGCAACGACGCCGCTCGATATCGCTGAACGCCGGCTTCGTCCTGGCCGCACCGACCCTGGTCTTCCTCTTGATGGTCCCGACCGTGCTCGGCGGCGGCCACCGCAAGCCTGTCGCGCCCGCGCCGGAGCCGACCTGCGGCGCGCCGACGCTCGCGCTGCCCGCGACCTGCACCCAGCCCTACGACGAGCCCTGCGAGCGCTGCGCCGCGTGGTCGTGCCGCGTCGGACCGGACTGGACCGTGCCGGTGACCCTCACCGGCCTCGAGCCCGAGTGCCGCTATCGCCTGGTCGGCCGCGACAGGCAGCTCGGCCCGAGCCTGCACCCGGCGATCGACAAGGCGAGCCCCCTGCCCTGCGAGGCGGGTGTCGACGCGCTCGTCTGCCGCGTCGCGCTCGCGCCGGTGAGCCCGCTCCACCTCGCACTGGTCGGCGCGCCGCGCGACGAGGCCGGCGCTCCCGAGGCGCTCGCCGCCGAGGTCGTCGTGCTCGTCGCGCGCGACGGCCTCCTCGACGTGCGCGCCTCGGCGCTCGGCCCGATCGCGCTCGTGCTCGCGCTCTCCCTCGCGATGAGCGCGGCGCTAGCGGCGCTCTCCCGGCGTCTCCGGGCACGCGCACGCCCCTGGCCGGTGACCGGCGCCCTCGCCGCGCTGGGCGGCATGGGCTCGGCGACGCTCTTCACGCTCGCGCCCGCCGACGTCGGCGGCTTCGACGTCTTCCGCCCCGAGCGCCTCGCCTGGCTCCTGCCGAGCGCGGCCGCCTTCGGCTTCGCCTTCGGTCCGGCGATCGCCGCCGCTCGCGCCGCCTACCAGGTGCGCACCGGCGAGGGCCGCGCCTACCTCGTGCTGGCGACGATCGTGTTCGCGATCGCGATCTCGCTCCACCTCCAGTGGAGCATGTCCGAGAACACCAGCATCGGCGCGACGCTCGAGATCAAGGACGGCTTCTACTGCGCGCTCGGGATCGCGCTGACCCTGCCGCTCATCACCTCCCCGGCCCGCCGCGCGCGCGGGCTCGTCGGCGGCGCGCTCGCCTCGGCGCTCCTCCTGGCGGTGGTCGCCGTCACCGCGATCGAGCTCGCCGCGCCGCGCACCCACCCGCAGCTCGCCGGCTTCCACAAGCCGACGAGCGCCTTCATGGTCCTGGTCGTGCTCCTGCCTCACCTGAGCTCACTCGCGCTGGCGGTGACGCTCAGCCCCGAGCGCCCGTCGTGGCTCCTGCGATCGCAGGAGCTGATGCTGCGCTGCCTCGTCCCCGCCGACGGCGCCGCGCGCACCGCCCGCGCCCGCACGCTCGCGCGCGAGCTCTGCCAACGCGCCGACGCCATCGCCGAGACCCGCGCCGCCGAGCTCGCCGCGCTGGCGTTCTTCGCGCCGCGGATCCTCGGCCCACGCGAGATCTGGGAGCGCGCCGGGCTCACCCGCGACCTCGACCAGGGGGACGCACGCCTCGCCGCAGCCATCGCCGCGCTCGTCGCCCGGGGTGACCTGGCGCCGCCGCGCGCGCGCGAGCTCGACGCGAATGCACTCGATCCGGCGGCCCGCGGCCGGGTGCGCGTCACCCTCGTCGCGGCACCGATCGGATCCGAGCTCACCGTCGTGACCCTGCGCGACGGCGCGCTCGATCCGGATCCGGCGCGCCTCGTTCACACCCGCGCGCTCGTCGTGCATGCCCTGCACACGCTCGAGCCCGGCGGCGCCGGCGACCTGATCGCGATCGATCTGATGCCCGATCCGGCACCGAGTCCGCCCACGGCGGACCGTGCCGAGACCTGGTATCGGCCCTTCGATCCCGCGACCCGGATCGCGCTGGCGGGCCTCATGGGACGCGGCTCCGGCGCGCTCGGCGACCTCCCGCCGCCCGCGGCGACGCTTGCGCTGCGCCCGCTCCCCGCCGACAGTTGAGGCATGCGCTCGGAGCCGCCGACACCGCTGGCCAAGGACCACTGGGTCCGCCATGACCCGCGCCCCTTGGAGCGCGCGGCGACGCGCGCCTGGTCCGAGCTCGTCTCCGAGCACCTGCCCTGCTACGATCTGATCGAGCTCGTGAACGCGGCGACGGTGCTCGCGCGCGACGGCCACGCCGCGCTCCTGCTCACGGCACTCGGCGAGGTCTCGGCCGACGGGCGGCGCGCGCTCGAGGCGCACGAGGCGTGGCGCGACGAGCCGGCGGCGGCGCGCTCGGTCTCGCTGGACGAGCAGCGGCTGCTCGCGGCGGTGCACGCGCACGGCGCGGCGATCGACAGCGCGCTCGGGCTCCTCGGCGCGCGCCTCGCGGGTCCCCGCCCCGGCCCCGCTCCGGTCCCGGCGAGCCCCAAGCTCTACCCGGCGGTCCTGCTCGAGCGGCTCAGCTCGGCGCCGTTTGCTCCACCGCGAGCGAACCCCCGGATCCCCGCGATCGCCGAGCGGGTCGCGCGCCGCGATCCCGATGCCTGGCGCACGGCGATCGAGGCGCTCGGGGTGATCGCGAGCGAGCGCGCGAGCGGGGCCTGGCCCCACCCCACACACGCGCGCCACGCCGCCGACGCGCTCGCCACGGTCGAGGCGAGCTGGGAGCGCGAGGGACTGGTGGTCCTCGAAGCGCAGCGCCGCGCGGGCGCGCACCGGTCGAGCGGCGAGCGGCGCGACCTCGCGCAGGCGCTCCGCTGGTGCACGAGCACCCGCCAGATCCTGACGCGCCTGTCGAGCGAGCTCGGGTGGCTGCGGCTCATCCTCGACTACCTGATGGAGATCCGGCGCGGCGCAGAGCGCATCATCGACGAGGCCCGCCCCGACGCGCCGACGAGCACCTTCATCGACGTCGTCATGCACGAGCTCGCGCACGCGCTGGCGGTGGTCGATGCCGATCCGCTCGCCGCCGTGCAGGCGCTCGTCGATCGCGACGCCGGCGGCGAGGCGGCGCGCGCGCGCCTCTCGCGCGGGCGTGAGCGCTGCCTTTCGCGCTGGCACCTGATCGAGCCCGACCCGGTCGCCGACGACGAGGACTTCGCGAACCTGCTGCGCGACTTCGCCAGCATCGTCGCGCGGCATGCGGAGGCCGGCGCGTGAGCGCGTTCGCTGCAGCGGATCCGCTACACGCCTTGAGGTCGTTTCAGCGCGGCTTCGCCGTGCGCTCGGGTGAGCCGGCCGACGCGCTCGTCGCGCGGGCGAACGCATGGTGGTCGCACCTGGCCGCACATCACGTCGACGACCCGCAGTCCGGCTTCGACGCCCGCTCCGAGATCGCCTGGCTGGTGCTCGACGACGCGCTCTTGGCCCCGGAGGCGCCCTCGGATCCAGAGTCCGAGGTCCTCTGTGAGCGGCGCGCGCTCTTCATGGCGCTGGCCCCCGATCGCGAGGCCTGGGTCGGCTACCTCGCGCGCTTCCCCGCCGGCCCCACCCACCTGGCGCTGCGCGCGCGCCGGGCCCAGCGGGCGCGCCTCCTGCACGGCGCCGTGCACCCCGATCCCGCGGCGCTCGCGACCCCACCGGCGGGACCGGCCGGCGAGTACGTGCGGCGCCACCTCGCCGGTGCCCAGGTCTGCCTCGCGTGTCGCCGCCGCGCGCGCCCGAACGAGCCGCTCGCGCTGGCCGCAGCCGCCGACACGCCGCTCGTCGCCGTGCGGCTCATGGCACCCACGGCCGAGCGCGAGCACGAGGTCGTCGTCACCTGCTTCGACGACGGCGGCGAGCTCCGCGCGCGCGTGGAGCCGGTCGCGCCATGGGCGCCACTCAGCGGGCGCTGGGACCTGACCCTGCACGCCGAGGAGGCCAGCTATCGGGGCGCCGTGCACCTGCCCGACGACGCCCTCTACGGGCTCTCGCTCGGCGCGCTGCCGTCCGGCGCGGCGCCGCGCATTCATCGGATCGAGCTCCACCCGCTCGCCGATTCGGGCGGCTGAGCCCACTTGCTCCACCGCCTGGCCGCCGGCGAGCTCAGGGCGTGGTCCTTCGCGCTCCTGGCGCTGCTCGTCGCGGTCTCCTGGCTCGGCCCGCGGCCCGCCGCGCCCGAGCTCACGCGGGTCGGGCTCGGCGAGGTGGCGCCCGATCCGATCGATGCGATCGGGCCACCCGCGCTGAGCGTGCCCGGGTGCACACAGGAGGCGCGCGTGACCGGGCAGGGGCGATGGCCGTGGGGGTTCTTCATCGTCTGCGCGCCGCCGCAGGCGATCGCGGACGCGTGGGTGGTGCGCGCGTCGCTGGGCGAGCGCGCCGACCCCGACCTGCGCCTGCGGATCGAGGTCGGACGCGGGAGCTGCGCCGGGCGGAGCTGCGAGCTCGTCGGGGCGCCCTGGACATGGACGGTGGTCTCGGCGGTCACGCACGGCGACTCGTGGGAGGGCCAGCCGGCGGGCGCGCGCGCCGGCGCGCCGCAGCTCATCGCGTGGTACCAGGTCGGCGGGCCGAACCTGCGCACGATCGATCTCGCGCGGCTCGCGCTCGCCGGCGCGCTCGGGGGGCTCGTCGCGTGGCGCCTGCGCCGGGCGAGGTTCGCGCGCGGTCGACAGCGCCCGGCCCCGCTCGCGCTCGTCGCCGGCCTCGTCGCCGGCGCTCTCCTGGCGCTGCGGCCCGAGCCGTGGGGAGGTGCCACCGAGCTCGGTGCGGCGCTCGTCGTCACCGGCGTGGCGCTCGGCGCCGCGGTGATCGTGAGCCTGGTGGCGCGGATCCGCGATCCGCTGCCGCGCGTGCTGCTCGTCGCCTCCGGCTTCATCGCCTGCGCATCGCTCGAGGGTGCGCTCCTTCGGAGTGAGCCCCCTGACGCGCGCACCCTGCAGCTCGGCGTGATCGGCGCCGCGGTCGTCACGGTCGGGCTCCTCGGACGCGACCCGCACGGCACCGGGCGCGCGGCCGTGCTCGGCCTCGTCTTCGCGCTGACCGCGGTCGCGTTCGATGCGCTGGCGAGCACACCGATGCCGATCCCGGGGCTCCGCGGGGCCTTCCGCCCCTGGGAGCCGGTCGCCATCGGCCTCGCCTGGGCGGTGATCACGCCGCTCACCCACGAGCTCGGGAGGCTGGCGGAGCGACCGGTACGCTCATCCGAGGCCACGACGCCGCTCCTGCTCGTCACGCCCGAAGGCGACGCGGCACGTGGGCTTCTCACGGTCTCGCTCGATCCGCGGGCCGTGCACGCCGAGGACGAACGCGCGCTCGTGGTGAGCGACAACGACCTGCACGCGCCCCCCGCGACTGCGGCGGCGGCGAGCGGCGTGCTCATCGCGATCGAGGCGCGGATCGGGGCCCGCGAGCTCCCTTCCGCACCGCAGCGCGTGCGCTTCGAGCACGGCGGCCAGACCCTCGTCGGCCGGAGCTTCGAGCTGCCGCTGGCGTTGGCATGGTACGGGCTCCGCACCGGGCGCCGCGAGCGGCTCGCAGGGGTCGTCGCGACCGGCGCGGTGCAGAGCGATCGCGAGAGCCTCGCTCCGATCGAGGGCCTCTCCGCCAAGCTCGGCGCGCTCCTACCGGGCGAGATCTTGATCGCGCCGATCGCGCACGCCGCCGAGGTCGAGGCTTTGCTGGGCGCTCGCGCGTACCCCGAGCTCGTGCGCTTCACCCTCGGCGCGACCCACGCGAGCTGGCTCGTCCGGCGCGCGGCGAGACGCGCGGCGCGCAGCGGGCACAAGGTGGTGGTGCTGGTGCCGAGCCTCGGCGCGGCGCTGCGCTTCGTCTTCGGTTGATCACCGGAGCGATCAGGAGTTGGCCTCGCCGAGCCAGGCGCGCGCGCGCGCGTAGTCGGCCCCGAGCACCAGCACGCACCAGCTGACGCCGTTGCGCGGCGCGAAGGCGTACTCGCTGCCTCCCTTGGTCGAGGTCGATATCGTCGGGAAGAGGCGGTAGCGCCCACGCTCGGTGGCGCGATCGGTCTTGAGGCGCATCGTCTTGAAGGCGTGGCGTCGCCCCATCGGCGTCGTGGAGAACGGGTTCGGGTAGCTCTCGGGGCGCATCGGACGCCCGTCGGTCAGCGCGCGCACGACAAAGCCGAGCAGGATCGAGGCCTCGGCCGGGGTCAGCGTGTCGGTGGGCTCGGCTCCGCGGCGCGCGTACGGGCGCGGGCTCGTCAGATCGATGAAGTGATCGACCGCGCCCAGCTCGTCCGTGAAGCGCGCGAGCGCCTCGGGGCTCTCCAGCTCGGTGAGCTCCGAGCCGGTGCCGATCGCCAGCGCGTAGGGCTGCTCACGCGACCCGGAGGCGGTCGTTCCGCCGGACGCGGTGCTCGTGCGCGCGCTCCCGAGGGCGAGCCAGCGCCTCAAGAGATCATGCAGCGTGCCGATCTCGGCCTCGTGCTCGAGCGCGCGCTCGATGTAGCGGAGCTCGCCGTGATGCCGCACGACGGCGGCGGTGCGCGGCGAGAGCTCGTCGCCCGCGCCTCGCACCACGAGCTCGATCGGCGCGAAGGCGCGCTCGGGGAGTTGCTCACCGAGCCGCCGCAGGAGCTGGGACAACGCCGCGCCCGAGACCTCGGCCGAGAAACCGGGCAGGCGCGGCGCGTCGGCGAAGAGCTCGGGGTGCGCGATCACCGGGACGATCGCGCGCGCGCCCGAGAGCGCCAGCTCGGCGAGGCGCGTGACTCGCAGGCCGTGCGCGTCGAGCGCCTCCCAGCCCGAGCTCGCGGGCTCGGCCCGAGCGCCCGGTGACGATGGCGCCACCAGGGTCTGCGCGTCTCCGATCGCCGCGAGCGGCCGATGGTCGACGTGCAGGATCGCGCCGGGCACGATCACCAAGGCGTCGGCGGGCACGAGCGCGCTCGTGCCATGCAGTACGCGCGCGTTCCCGACGCGCTCGCGCCAGACCCCATGTGCCGAAACGCACACCACGAGCCCATCGTGCACGACCCTGAGCTCGGCCGGCGCGTGTACGAGCCGGCGAGCGAGCTCGACGCGATCCGCGACACCGCTGACGACGAGTGTGCCCGGCCCTGCGCCGAGGTCGTGCACCAGCACGCGCGAGGCGCCTACCCGGTCGACGCGCATGTGTCGGCGCGCACAGCCCAGGTCGGACACGAAGACCGCAGCGTGGCTCCGATCGCGGCCCACCTCGAGCGCCTCGCCGACCGGGAGCGGGAATGAGCGCGCTTCACCGGACTCGGAGTGGAGATGGAGATGCAGGGGCTTGTGCACGGCTGGCTCCTGGCTCGTGCACCGAGCATGCGGGCGCTGGCTCGGTCCCTGTGACACCCCACACGCAACTCGATTCAACCCGCGATCGGCGAGCGATCGACCCGTGCCCTACGTCACACAACCTCGGACTACACTTCACAACCCGAGAAGGTATGCGAAACTCCCTCACACAAGCGCCATGAGCAAGCTCCCCACGACAGCGGCCGTCACGGCTTCGTTCGGGCTGATCGACGACGCCATCCGGCGCGTGATCGGATCCCACGACGAGCATGATGATCTCGTCCAGTGCACCTGGCTGCGTGTGCTCGAGCGCATCGACGCCGGGGAGCCGATCACCTCGCTGCTCGGCTACGCGATCGGGATCGCCAGGAACGTGCTGCGCGAGCACGCGCGCCGCGGCGCGCGCCAGCGCACGCTCCGCAACACCTACCGCATCGACCTCGGCGACCTCACCGCAGCCCCACCCGCCTCACCCGAGACCCAGTGCGAGCTCGGCGAGATGGTCGAGCGTCTGGAGCGCGCCAAGCTCCGCCTGAGCTCACAAGAGCGCTGGCTCATCGACGCGCGCTTCACCGAAGAGCGCGACTACCAGGAGATGCTGGCGCGTTTCCAGCGCGCGCACCACCGGCGCATCCGCTCGGCCGAGGGCCTGAGGACCGCGGTCTTCAACGCCAAGAAGCGCCTCGCCCGCTCGGTGCTCGGCCCGAGCGAGGGACCTCGAACCGCCGGGCCCGAGCGCGTCCGCGTCACGGTGCGGGAGGATCGACCGAGCGACAGCAGCGGAAGCCGGCCTCCCGACCGCCCATGATCATGTCGCGGCGCATCCACGTGCGCGCCTGAGTGCTGTCGCTCTGGTAGTCGCCGCCCCGGACGACGCGACCGTCGCCGCTGAGGGTCCCGGGCGGATCGACGAGAGGCCCGCTCGGATAGGCGACGAGCGATCCGTCGACCCACTCGGCGACGTTGCCCGCCATGTCGAGGGCACCGTACGGCGAGCGACCTCGGACCGTGGCGCCGACCTCGCTGGTCCCGACGAGCGGGCGGCAGCGATGGTGATCGACGCTCGAGCTGATGGCGTGACCGCAGGTCGGCGCGATTTCCCCCCACGGGAAGGTGCGCATGGTGGCCTTGCAGTCCCCGCTCAGGGTCTCGCAGCCACCGCGCGCGGCTCGCTCCCACTCCGCCTCGGTGCAGAGACGCTGCGCGCCCTTGTCCTTGCCTGACCAGGCGCAGTACGTCGCGGCCCAGCTCCAGTCGACGTAGTTCACCGGGTGCTGGCGCCGCGCGATGTCTTCGTAGGCCGCATACTGCGCGATGCTGGACGAACGCGGCGTCGGACAGACGCCGGCGGTGACGCACGCACGGTACTCCTCCGCCGTGACCTCATGGCGATCGATCGCGTAGCCCGAGAGCGTCACCTCGACCTGCGGCGTGGTCAGGCTCCACGCCGCGCAGCTCGGCTCGAAGGTGGGGTTGCAGCCCATCCAGAAGGTCCCGGGCGGCACCCAGACCTCGTCGCTCTCGTCGCGCTCGCAGGTGTCGTCGGCGGTGCAGGTGAAACCCTCCGCGCACTCCGTGGTGTCGCAGACCCCGGGCTCGCGACAGGCGAAGCCATCGCCAACCAGCGCCTCGTCGCAGTCGCATGCCAGGCCCCCGTCGATGTCGAGACAGCTCGCGTCCGGGTCACACACGTCGCCGTCGCCCTCGCCGACGCACTCGTCATCGTCGACGCAGCCGGCCCCGAGATCGCTGTAGCCGGGCTCGCACTCACAATATCCGGAGTGCGGCTCGCAAGTCCCGTGAGGTCCGCAAGGGTCCGGCTCACAAGGATCATCGGGAACCAGCTCACGGCAACAGCGAAACCCGTCGAAGGCGCCGCCCAGGTAGTAGTGGTCCACGCCCTCGCGATACGAGGAGAGCAGGTGCGGGCTCTGATCGCGCTGGTAGCTCTGCCCGCGCAAGACGTGCACCGCGCGATCGAATCGCAGGTCGAGCGTCGGACCGAACGGCGCGTCGCTCGAGCTGGTCGCGTAGTAGTCGCCCGCGTAGCGATCGAAGACCATCTCCGCGACGTTGCCGCTCATGTCGAGCGCGCCGTAGATCGAGCGTCCGAGCGGACGAGAGCCGACCGGCGCGGTGAAGTCCGTGGGCTGACACCCCAGCGTGCCCGGCTCGACCGACAGGTGCGCCACGTCGCAGGTCGCGGGATCATCGCCCCACGGGTAGAGACGCATCGTGCTCTCGCACTCGCCCTCGAGGGTCTCGCAGCCGCCGCGCGCCGCGCGCTCCCACTCGGCCTCCGTACACAGGCGCTGCGCGGCCGCGGCCTTGCCCGGCCACTCGCAATAGGCCAGCGCCTCACGCCAGGCGATGAAGTTGATCGGGTGCTCGCGCAGCGCCGCATCGTCGTACGTGCCCTTGGCGTTGCTCGCGGTGACGCGCGGCAGCGGACAGCTCCCGGCCTGCACACAGGCGCGCCACTGCGCCGCCGTGACCTCGGTGCGATCGATGGCGTACGCAGGCAGATTCACCAGGTGGGCCGGCCTGGCGTTCAGGCTGCAGGTTTCGCGTGCGGGGTTGCAGCCCATCCAGAACGTACCCGCGGGGATCGCCGCCTCGTTCGACTCGGCGCGCTCGCAGGTGCCGTGCTCGGTGCAGGCAAAGCCGCTCGGGCATGGACCGAGGAGCCCGCACTCGGGATCCGCGCAGTCCTCGTCGGTCGCACCGTCGTGGTCGTTGTCGACCTCGTCACACCCATCGGAGCCGGTCGTCATCGCGCAGCGGAACCCCTGGGAAGGCCCGGTCGCGTCGGGCCCGCTCGGCCAGCGCCGGCGGACCTCGAGGTCGACGGCGCTCGCGCCATGGCCGGCGCCGCGGCCGGCAAACCAGCTCCCAGTCGCGGGACCGGGAGGATCGATGGCGCCATCGCGATCCTCGAGCGCGTCGGCGGCGAAGACGTCGCGCACCCACTCGTGGAGGTTGCCGGCCATGTGCAGCGCGCCATACGGGCTCGCGCCGTCGGGGAGCGTGTCGACATCCACCGGCCTGTCGAGCCCGCACGCCTCGAAGTTCGCCCGCGCGCAGTCCGGCGCCTCGTCTCCCCATGGGTAGAGGCGCAGGTCGGGCCCGCGCGCGGCCGCCTCCCACTCGGCCTCGGTCGGCAGACGCTTGCCGACCCAGGCGCAGTACGCGCTCGCGCCAGCGTGGGTGATGCAGTCGGCCGGCCAGGCGGGGTGCGCGAGCGGATCCCAATGACACGAGGTGACGTCGTCGATCGGCGGCTCGCAGACACCCGCGTTCATGCAGGCGAGATACGCGCCGGCCGGGACCTCGGTACGATCGATGGAGAACGCCGTGAGCGTGACCTCGATCTCGGGCCCGTCGTGGGATGGCTCGCACGCATCACAACCCTGCGCGTACGCGCCCCCCGGTACCGCGACCATGTCCGAGCTCACGCTGCAGGCCCCCTCGGGGGTCGGCTCGAAGCCGACGTGACACGAGGCACAGAAGGAGTCGGCGGCGCTGGTGCACGTCACCGCCTCGCAATGATCGACGCTCGGGCAGGTGGTGCAGCGCGTCGTCCCGTCTCCGAACGTGCCGTCCGGACATTGGCAGGTGTAGCTGTCGTAGCCGTCGATGCAGAGGCCTTCGCCGCAGGCGTGACCCGCACAGTTGTCGACGACGACCGCGCAGGTCGGTCCCTCGTGCGAGCTAGTGCCGTGGCGCCAACGCTTTGATCCGCTTGTGGCTTGCGGTCGATCGGACGTTCTGATCTACCGTTGTCATGGCGCGAGAACGATTTACCGGACTGGATCTGAGTGAGGAGGACTGGAGCTG
>WYBB01000142.1 GCA_011526585.1 Deltaproteobacteria bacterium | reverse complement strand
GGAAGCGCGAGAGGTCCTCCTCCTCGTGCCAGGTCGAGCCGGGAGGACAGCTCGGCGGTGCCTCCTTCGACTCGTTCGGCTGCCTCGACTCGTTCGCGTCGTCCGGCACATCGTTGCCATCGGGCGCACCGCTGACGTCGGGCGCAGTGGGGTCGGGCGCTTCGGCCGCCGCCGGCTGCACCGCCGCCCAGGCCGCGATCAGCGTCCACGCCCCGAGCAGCGACCAGGCCGACCTCATCGCGCGGCATCCTATCATTGCGGCCAACGCTCTGTCCCTCTTATAGTCTTCTTCATTCGCGAATCCGGAGCCGCCGTGCAGAGCCCCATCCAACGCGCGTCCGCCGTCGCCCATGCCCTGTCCGCTGCCTGGCTCGTCGCGCTCGGTCCGTTCGCGTCAGCCTGCGGCGAGGACGAGAGCATCGGCCGCGCCGCGCCCGACCCGTCCTCGGTCGCGCCGGTCTGTGCGCCCGATCAATGCGAGATCGGCGGCGGCTGTCGCGATCACCTCGCGCCCAACCCCGACAACCCCTGCGAGCAGTGCAACGTCACCGTGGCGCGCACGCGCTACACCGCCTTCGACGCCGGCGCGTGTGACGACGGCAGCGCCTGCACGCGCGACGACGTCTGCCAGGCGGGCCGCTGCACCGGCACGCCGAGCTTCTGCGACGACGGCAACCCGTGTACACGCGATGGCTGCGACGCCGCGACCGGCGAATGCACCTTCGAGCCCGACGAGGCCAAGTGCGGCGCCAACCCGTGCGGCGGGCCGGACGACGACCCGCCGCTGACCGACGACGGGGCGGGCGACGCGGGCGACGCCGGGGAGGCCGCGATCCCGCGCGACGCGACCTCGCGCTGCGATGACGGCAACCCCTGTACCGAGGATCGCTGCGAGCCGTTCGTCGGCTGCGTGCACACGCCCGTCGTCTCCGACGAGCCGGTCGCCTGCGACGACGCCAACGCCTGCACCCTCGGCGATCTCTGCGTCGAAGGCGCCTGCGAGGGGCAGGTCGCCACCGACTGCGACGACGGCGACCACTGCACGATCGACGTCTGCGATCCGACGAGCCCCGAGGGTTGCCGCCACGAGTCGATCGCCAACCTGTGCGCGGACGACAACCCCTGCACCGACGATGCCTGCGACCCGGAGCGCGGCTGCGTCTACACCTTCAACGACGACCCGTGCGACGATCGCAGCGCCTGCACGACCGGCGACACCTGCCAGGCCGGCGCCTGCATCGGCCGCCACGTCGATCCCAACGACGGCAACCCCTGCACCGATGACGCTTGCGACCCCGCCAGCGGCGTCGTCAACATCCCGAACCGCCTGCCCTGCACCGATCTGAACGCCTGCACCGTCGGCGACACCTGCGCCGACGGCCTGTGCGTGCCCGGCGCGACGCCGCTGCCCTGCGACGACGCCAACGCCTGCACCGACGACGGCTGCGAGCCCGCCAGCGGCTGTGTCTTCACCGAGCACACCCGCGCCTGCGACGACGCGAGCCTGTGCTCGGACAACGACCGCTGCCGCGCCGGCGAGTGCGTCGGGCAGGTCGTCGACTGCGACGACGCCAACACCTGCACCGCCGACTCGTGCGCGCCCGCGACCGGCTGCAACAACGAGCTCATCGTCTCCAACCCGTGCCGGCCGACGATCACCGTGACCTACCCGCCGCGCGGCGCGACCCTGACCGAGGGCTCGAGCCAGACGATCACCGTCACCGGCACCGTCGGCTCCGGCGCCGGGCCGATCACCAGCCTGCGCATCAACAACGTCAACACCTCGGTCAACGCCGACGGCTCCTTCGCGCGCACGATCACGCCGAGCCACGGCTCCAACATGCTCGTCATCGTCGCCACCGACAGCTTCGGCTCCCAGCGCCGGGTCGTGCAGTCGTTCCTCTGGTCGCGCGGCTATCGCCACCCGACCACCGCCAAGAACGGCATCGTCGCCGACGGCGTCGGCGTGTGGCTCGACAAGATCGCCATCGACGACGGCACGCGCGGCTCGCCGCCCAACGACCTCGCCTCGATCATGCAGATCGCCCTGCGCTCGTTCGACATCGGCGCCGCCATCCCGCGCCCGGCCGCGAACAACCTCAACGCCGGCGGCATCGTCGGCACCTACGACATCTACGTCAACAACTTCACCCACAGCCCGGCGACGGTGCAGCTCTGGCCGCGCTCGGGCGGCATCCACATGCGCGGCCGCCTCACCAACGGGCGCGCCGACATCCGCGCCTCCAAGCAGTGCTCGGCCGGCGTCTTCTCGTGCTGGGGACCGGGCACGATCACCGGCACGCTCACCTTCTCGGCGATCCAGATCGACGTCGACCTCGACTTCTCCGTCTCCTCCAACGACATCCGCGTCACCGTGCGCAGCTCCAACGTCGCCATCAGCGGCGTGAACATCGACATCGACGGCGCCTTCGGCTGGCTCATCGAGTTCGTGATCGGCTTCTTCGAGGACGACCTCGTCGACACGATCGAAGATCGCTTCAACGATCAGCTCGCGCCGATCATCGGCCCGCTCGTTCGCGACGGCCTGCGCGAGCTCGCCTTCCAGATGCGCCTCAACGTGCCCAAGGTCCAGGGCGGCGGCTCGATCCCGATCGACCTCGTGACCGACTGGCGCTCGGTCTCTTGCAGCTCCGAAGGCTGCCGGATCGTCCTGCGCGGCGGCGTCTACACCCCGACCAAGGTCACGCCCTACACCAACAGCGGCGTGCCCAACCGCGACGCCTGCGGCGACGGTACCCAGAGCCTGGCGGTGCCCGGCAACAAGATCCTCGAGCTCTCGCTCCCCGACGACACGCTCAACCAGTTGCTCTTCGCGCTCTGGCGCGGCGGGCTCCTCGAGTTCCCGGTGCCGTCGAGCTGGCTCAGCGGCGTCAACCTCTCCGAGTACGGCATCAGCAACCTGTCGATGACCGTCTCCGGCATGCTCGCCCCGACCGCCACCGACTGCGGCGGCACCGGCTTCGACGCCCACGTCGGGGACGTCAAGATCAGCGCCTCGATGCGCCTCTTCGGCCAGAACGTCAACGTCGTCATCTGGGCGAGCGTGCGCGCCGGCATGCAGCTCTACCTCGACGGCCGCAAGATCGGCATCCGCCTCACCTCCATCGAGCGCGTCGAGACCGAGGTCAACGTCGTGCAGTCGCAGCTCATCGGCCTCGAGCCGGTCATCGCCGACCTGATCGAGGACGAGGTGATCGCCAACCTCGTCGACCAGCTCGGCGACGGCGACCTCGGCAGCTTCCCGCTGCCCGACATCGATCTCTCGGGTGCCATCAGCGGCCTGCCCGCCGGCACCGGCATCACCATCGTGCCCGAGAACATCATCCGCTCGGGCGGCAACACCATCGCCGGCGGAAGGCTCGACTGATGCGGCTCTCTCGTCTCTCGCCCTGCGCAGCCCTCTTCGTCCCATGCCTCCTCCTCGCCTGCGACGGCACCGACCCCGCGCCCGGTCAGGTCGGGCCCGCCTCGACCTGCACGAGCGACCTCGAGTGTGACGACGGCCTCGCGTGCACCGTCGATGTCTGCGCGCCCGACGAGCGCGGCAAGAAGTCCTTCTGCAGCTGGTCGGTCGCGCCCGGCCACTGCTTCGTCAACGGCGTCTGCGCGGCCGACGGCGAGCAGCGCCCGAGCGACCCGTGCCAGCGCTGCGTCGCCTCGCTGCCCACGCTCTGGAGCGCCGCCGACAACGGCACGCCGTGCAACGACAAGAGCCTCTGCACCAGCGACGACGTCTGCCAGGACGGCTATTGCGCCGGGGTCGCGCTGGGCTGCAACGACGACGACGTCTGCACGCGCGACGCGTGCGATCCGGCCGTCGGCTGCACCTTCATGGCGCTGGCCGGCTTCTCGTGCGACGACGGCGTGCGCTGCACCGTCGACGATCGCTGCGCCGCCGACGCGAGCTGCGCTGGCCAGCCCGACGCCTGCGACGACGGTGACCCTTGCACGGTCGACGCCTGCAACGAGGTCGAGGGCTGTAGCCACGTCCCGACCGACGGGCTCGCCTGCGACGATGCCGACGCCTGCACCAGCGGCGATCTCTGTCGCGCGGGCGCGTGCGTGGGCGCCACCGAGACCCACTGCGACGACGGCAACCTCTGCACCATCGATCTCTGCGATCCGCTCGCCGGCTGCGTGCACCTGCCTACCGAGTCGCCCTGCTGCATCGGCGTCGACTCGGTCTGCGACGACAACAACCCCTGCACCGACGACGCCTGCGATCCCGAGACCGGGGGCTGCATGCACAGCGCGAACCGCGCCGCCTGCGACGACTTCGACCCGTGCACCGCCGACGACGTCTGCGCCGATGGCGCCTGCGTCGGCGGCGCCGGCATGGCCTGCGACGACGGCAACGCCTGCACCGACGACCTCTGCGACAGCGCCCTGCCGGGCCTCTGCCTGCACACCCCGCGCGGGCGTGGCGCCTGCGACGACGGCCTCGCCTGCTCCAAGGACGATCGCTGTGTCGACGGGGTCTGCCTCGGCGACACCTCCGGCTGCGTGTGCGTGCCGGATCTCTCGACCGACGGCGTCAAGCTCACTTCGATCCAGCTCGGCACGGCCGGCGTGCCCGGCGAGGGGCTCGACGTCGACCAGGACCCCGCGACCTGCGCGCCGGCGGGGTGCTCGGGCGGCGTCGACAACACCCTGTCGATCATCGCCGCGCTCGCCAACGATCAGCTCGCCGGCGCGGTCACCCGCGGCGAGGTGCTGCTCGTCATCGAGATCGGCTCGCTCGCCCAGGACCCGATCGAGGTCGCCGTCTTCCAGGCGGTGCGCGCGCCCTCGAACGCGAGCTGCAACGTGCAGACCCAGACCTGCGAGTGGCTCGTCGACAAGAGCTTCCTCGATCCGGCGAGCTGCGAGCCGGTCGCCAAGATCGCCGCCAGCCTCGACGACAACCGCCTGGTCGGCGGCGGCCCCGGCACGCGCCTGCCCTTCACCATCCCCTTCAACGGCGCCGATCTCGAGGTGATCGTCGCCAACCTGCGCATCGAGGCGACGGTGACGATCACCGCCGGTCAGGTCTCGGCGCTCACCGGCGTGCTCGGCGGCGCGGTGCCCAAGCAGACGCTCATCGACGGCCTGGAGGGCCTGCCCGACGACGCGCTGCCGATCTCCAAGGAGCAGGCGATCGGCCTGGTCGAGGCCCTGGTCGAAAACGACATCGACACCGATCAGGACGGCGCCGAGGACGCCGCCTCGATCGGCATCAAGCTCGTCGGCCGTGACGCGCGCATCATCGGCGTGACACCCTGAGCCCGGCATGTTCACGCTCTCCCTCTGGCAGCGCCTGCAGCTCCGGGGGCAGGCGCTCAACGAGGGTCTGCTCCGGCTCGTCGACCGCCTCACCCCTTCGGAGCAGAGCCGCATCTACGCGCTCACGGTGGCGATCGGCGTCGTGTGCGGGTTCGTCGCCGTCGCCTTCCACCTCGCCATCCACGGCGCGACCGACCTGCTCTCGGCACGCGCGCTCGACACCGCGCAGCCGCTCTACACCTTGGTGATCTGGGGGATCCTCACGCCGGCGCTCGGCGGACTCGTCGTCGGGGTCATCGTGCATCGCTTCGCGCCCAACGCGCGCGGCAGCGGCATCCCACAGGTCAAGGCGGTCTACGCCCTGCGCAGCGGTCGCCTGCGTCTGCGCGACGCCTTCGCCAAGCTCTCGCTGACCTCGCTGCAGATCGGCTCGGGCGCCTCGCTCGGTCGTGAAGGTCCGACGGTGCAGATCTGCGCCAGCGTCGCCAGCGGCATGGGGCGCCTGCTGGCTCTCTCGCCCAGCAACCAGCGGCGGCTCATCCCGGTCGGGGCCGCCGCGGGGATCGCCGCCGCCTTCAACGCGCCGATCGCGGCGGTCACCTTCGTCATCGAGGAGCTCGTCGGCGCGCTCGACACCACGGTCCTGAGCGGCGTCGTCGTCGCCGCCGCGCTCGCCGCCGTCGTCGAGCACGGGATCCTCGGCGAGATCCCGCTCTTCGACGTGCGCCACGCCTACGGCATGGAGGACGCCACCTCGCTCGTGCTCTATGCCGCGCTCGGCCTCGCCGCCGGCGCCCTCGGCACCGCCTTCTCCAAGGGCCTGCTCGGGCTGCGCGCGCGCATGCAGCGCCAGACCCGCGTGCCGCCCTGGCTCACCCCGGCGCTCGGCGGGCTGGTGACCGGCGTGCTCGCCGTCGTCGTCCTCGTCGCGGTCGACACCACGGGGGTCGCCGGCGGCGGCTACGAGACCCTGCGCGCGTCCCTGCATGGCGAGGTGGCGCTCCTGCTCCTCGCGGTCCTCTGCCTCGCCAAGTTCGTCGCCACGATCTTCTCCTACTCGACCGGCGGCGTCGGCGGCATCTTCGCGCCCTCGCTCTTCATCGGCGCCATGCTCGGCGGCGTCGTCGGCCACGCCGACCAGCTCGTCTTCGGCCATACGCACGACTCGGTCGGCGCCT
>WYBB01000022.1 GCA_011526585.1 Deltaproteobacteria bacterium | reverse complement strand
TCTTCAGCGAGTACATCGAGGGCCCGGGCACGACCAAGGTCCTCGAGATCTTCAACGGCACCGGCGGCGACGTGAGCCTCGGCGGCTATCAGATCTGGCGCGCCAACAACGGCGCCACCGTCGCCGACGCCGGCAAGTTCGACCTCGACGACACCATCCTCCTCGACGGTGAGACCTGGTCGATCTGCAACGGGCAGAGCGACGCGAGCTTCCTCGCCACCTGCGATGAGAACGCCGGTGACACGCTGCTCGCCAACTTCAACGGCAACGACTACATCGCGCTGGTCAAGCTCGACCCGACGCCGACCGTCATCGACGCCATCGGCGTCGAGGGCGAGGACCCGGGGGTCGACGGCTGGGCGATCGGCGCCGACGGCTCGACCACCGACCACGTGCTCTGGCGCCTGCCCGAGATCTCGGAGGGCAACCCCGACTGGTCGACCGCGGCCGACGAGTGGGACTACCTGCCGGCGACGACGATCGACGAGACGATCGACAACGCGGACATCGGCTTCCACGACACGCTCTGGATCTGCACCGAGGCGCCGTGACCGTTCGCCGTGACCGTTCCATGACCCGGCGATGAGCCGGCGATCATGAAACGAGGGCCGGCGCGTGGTAGACAATCGTCTCCATGCGCCGGCCTCTCTCGTTGTCGCTCCTCGCGCTCGCCGCCTGCGGCCACGCCGGCCAGGCGCCCGCGAGCCTGCCCGAGGGCGGCTACATCGCGCTCGCCCACCACGGCACCCACCCGGTGATCGACACCGAGGAGGAGGCCGGCGTCACCCTCGGCCTCTCGACCGATCGCGCCTCGTGGGCGCTCGTGCACCACTACCTCACGCGCGGCGCGCTCCCGCCGCCCGAGGCGATCCGCGTCGAGGACTGCGTCACCGCGATGGCACCGCCACCGCCGCGCACCACCCGCCCGCTCGCGCTCGGCGCCACGCTGGCGCCCTCGCCCTTCCGCCCCGGCTGGCACACCCTGGTGATCGCGCTCGCCGCCGGTCCCGCCGCGCGCACCTCCCCGCCGACCATCGTCTCGTCCACCCCCGAGGCGCCGCTCGAGCGCGCGCTCGCCGCCGCCGGCGCGCCGATCGCCGTCGGCACCGCGCGCGAGCTCGCCGCCACCCTGTCCGCCGCCGAGGAGGTGATCTTCATCGGCGACGGCGCGGGCCTCGGCGGACCCGACGCGCAGGCCCCGCTCCTGGCCGAGGTCGCCCGCTTCCGCGCGCGCGGCGGCGTGCTCTCCGTCGTCGGCCGCCTCGCGCCGGGCATGCACGACGCGTTGCTCGATCGCCTCGCCCTGTCCGGCGGCGGCACGCACGAGATCGACACGCCCGCCGAGGCCTCCCACCTCGCCGCCGCGCTCATGCGCGCCCCCGCACTCACCGCCACGGTCGCGTCGGTGCGCTTCGATCCCGCGCGCGTCCTGCGCTGGCGCCTCATCGGCCACGAAAGCCGCGTCACCCGCCCGACCGCCGCCGCGCTCGATCCGATCGGCGGGCTCGTGCGCGCGGGCGACGGCGTGCACCTCGTCTTTGAGCTCAAGCTCGCCGACACCCCCGACGCATCGCCCGCCGCGCTCGGCGTCGTCCGCATCAGCACCACCCGGACCGCGACCTCGCTCGATCTCGCGCCCTCGCCCGCCGACCCCCGCCACCGCGCGGTCGTGCTCGTCGCCGCCTTCGCCGAGAAGCTCCGCGGCAGCTACTGGGCCCACGCGATCGCCTGGCCTGCCCTCGCGCGCGAGCTCGCGACCCTCGGCTCGCCGGCCCTGCGCGACGAGCTCGGCGCGCTCATCGACCGCGCGCGCGCCCTCACCACGACCGACGCCCACGGCCTCGAGCGCCCCGTCGGCGCCGTGCATCCGATGCCATGAAGCCCACCCGACGCCCACGCGTGCTCCCGCTCGGGCTCGTGCTCGGCTTCGCACTCGGCTTCGCGCTCCTCGCCGCGGGCCTCGTCGCCCTCCTCGGCCTCTTCGTCGACGAGCGCGACAGCGCGCGCGCCCGCGTCGACCGCGAGCAGAGCGCGCTCGCCGAGCGCGCCGCCGCCCACCTGCGCCAGACCCTCACCGATCTCGCCGGCTCACTCGACGACGCGATCGGCGCCGCGCTCACCGATCCGCTGCGCCCGCACGACCCTCTGCTCCTCGTCGAGCGCGACGGCACCGTGCGCCTGCCGTCCCGCGCCGCGCCCGCCGACAGCGAGGTCCGTCCGCTGCTCACGCACCTCGACGCCGCCGACGAGGCCGCGCTCGCGCGCCTGTCCGCCGACGACCCACCGCTGGCCGAGCGCCTGCGCCTCGTCGCCGCCCTGCCCGCCACCACCGCGCGCTGGCTCGAGCACCGCCGCCACTTCGTCCTGCGCGCCGACCGCGAGCTCGCGACGACGCTCTTCGCGCTCGAGCGCCTCGCCGCCACCTCCGCGCTCGACCCCACGCAGGCCGACGCGCTCTTGCGCACCGCCGAAGACGCCTTCTTCCCGGCACTCCTGCGCGCGCGCCCGCGCCTGTCCGCCGCCGACCTCGAGCACCTCCTCGAGCGCGCCGCCACCCTCGCCCGCCGCATGCTCGTGCGCGTCGACGACGTGCTCGCGCGCGCCGCGGCCAGCGCCCCTCCCCTGCCGCCGACGACCGCGCTCCTCGACCCCGCCCTGGCGACGCCCCGCCTCGTCGGCCCGTGGCTCATCGTGCACGACGACGATCGCGTGCGCGGCCGTCACCTCGCGCTCGACGCGCTCGTCGCCGAGACCCACCGCGCGCTCGCGCTGCCCGCCGATCTCACGCTCACGCCCACGCGCCGGGACGGCCCCCTGCACGCGCTCACCCTCGCCGCGTCCTCCCCGCGCTGGGACCTCGAGCGCGCCGAGCTCGACCAGCGCTTCACCCTCAAGGCGATCCCGCTCGCGGCCGTCGCGCTCCTCGCGCTCGCGGTCTTCGCGCTCGCCATCGTCCTGCAGAAGAAGAAGATCGCCTACCTCGACCTGCGCTCCCACCTCCTCGCCGCCGTCACGCACGAGCTCAAGACCCCGCTCGCCTCGATCCGCGCCATGGCCGAGACCCTCGAGCTGCGCCTCGCCGATCACCCCGCCGCGCGCGACTACCCGCGCCGCATCGTCGCCTCCTCCGAGCGCCTCGCCTTCCTCGTCGACAACGTGCTCTCCTTCGCGCGCCTCGAGCGCGGCGCCTGGAAGCCCCACCTCACCCCGCTGCCCGTGAGCGAGCTCGCCGCCTGGCTCGCCGCCGAGCCGCTCGCGCGCGCCGCCCGCCCGGTCGACCTCGACCTCGACGTGCCCGCCGAGCTCGTCCTCGTCGCCGATCCGGACCTCGTGCGCCTCCTGCTCTCGAACCTCCTCGACAACGCCGCGCGCTACGCCGTCGCCGAGCGCGTGCGCGTCACCTTGTCCGCCCGCCGCGACGCCCGCGGCGTGCACCTCAGCCTGAGCGACGACGGCCCCGGCCTCGCCGACCTCGACCCGGCGTCGCTCGGCGCGCACGCCCACCCCACGCCGCCCCATCGCCTGCGCGGCACGGGCCTCGGGCTGTCGATCTGCCGCATGATCATGGCGCTGCACGGTGGCTCGCTCGAGGCCGCCTCGCACCCGGCCGGCGGCGCGCGCTTCACCGCGACCTTCCCCGCGCACACCGCACCCCCACTCTCCCAGCTCACCCCGGCGCCCTCCCGATGACCTCACCCACCTCGCGCTCTGCGTCCCGCGTGCTCGTCGTCGAGGACGACGACAACCTCCGCCTCGTGCTCGCCGACAACCTCGAGATCGAAGGACACGCCGTCACCGTCGCCCGCAACCTGACCGAGGCCCGCCGCGCGCTCGACCTCGCCGGCTACGATCTGGTCGTGCTCGACCTGATGCTGCCCGACGGTGACGGCACGTCGCTCGCCCGCTCGCTGCGCACCGCCGGTCGCCCCGAGCGCGTGCTCATGCTCACCGCACGCACGCTCGAGGACGACGTCGTCAAGGGGCTCGACGCCGGCGCCGACGACTACGTGCTCAAGCCCTATCGCCTGCGCGAGCTGCTCGCACGCATACGCTCGCTCGTGCGTCGCGGCGCCGCCACCACACCGCCCGCCGAGCGCCGCGTGCTCGGCTTCGCCGGCTTCGCGCTCGACCTCGACGCGCGCACGCTCGCCGACCCCGACGGTCACCCGATCACCCTCACCCGCACCGAGCTCGACCTGCTCGCCACGTTCGTCGCCCACGCCGGCCTCGTGCGCACGCGCGATCAGCTCCTCGACGCCGCCTGGGGTCGCGACGTGATGGTCGACGAGCGCACCGTCGACAACTTCGTCGCCTCGCTCAAGAAGAAGCTCGGCT
>WYBB01000141.1 GCA_011526585.1 Deltaproteobacteria bacterium | reverse complement strand
AGGTCGACGGGGCTCTGGTCGGCCGCGGCCTCGAACCAGCGGTCGACCTCGGCGAGCGCCGCGCTGATCGTCAGCGTGGAGAAGCTCGGGCGGTTGAGATCGAGGCGATCGAGGGCGCGCCCGCGCTCGGCGAAGGGGACGGCCAGCGCGCGTCCCTTGCGCGATTCGGGGCCGGAGCCGAAGCCGTGAAGGTAGGCGCTTCTCACGGTGCGCACCGTCGCACATGCGCGGCGGCCGCGAAAGGGAGGTGATCGCGCGCGCAATGCATTAGGCTCGGGCGCGATGATCGCGAAGCTCTTGCAGGCGCGCCTTCGCGCCGATCCCGGCCGGGTGGCGCTCGTCGACGCGGGGCGCGCGCTGAGCGCGGGCGAGCTCGACGCGGCGGCGCTCCGCTGGGCGTCGATCCTGGCGGGCCGGCGCCGGGTGGGGTTTCTGGCCGACAACGGCAGCGCGCTGGTCGAGGCGCTCCTCGGCGCGCTCTATGCGGGCGCGGCGGTGGTGCCGTTCCACGCCGGCACACCGATGCCGGAGCTGGCGGCGCGCGTCAGGCGCTTCGGGGTCGACGTGCTCGTCAGCGACCGCGAGCTCGACGTCGGTTGTGAGCGCCTGGCGCTCGGTCTGTCCGCGACCGCGGAGGTCGAGCCCGCCCGCACTCTCGGACCGGATCCGGATGGTGAGGCGCTGCTGCTCGGCACCTCGGGCACGACCGGCGAGCCGCGCGCGGTCGTCGTCAGCCACGCCGGGTTGGCCGCGCACGCCGAGGCCCTGGCGGCGCGCATCGGGCTCGGGCCGGACGACCGCGTCCTGGCGGCCCTCCCGCTGGCGCACTCCTACGGGTCGCGGGTGGCGCTCCTGGTGCCGCTGATCTCGGGCGCGCGCGTGGTGCTGGCGCGGCGCTTCTCGGCGCGCGGCGCGCTCGCGCTGATCGAGGAGGCGTCGATCACCTGGGTCCCGGCGGTGCCGACGATGCTCTCGGCCTGGGCGGCGGTGCCCGCCGAGCCCGACCAGGTGCGTGCGCCAGGGCGTTTGCCCGGCGAAAGGCGAAGCTGGATCGGGCGCCTGCCCGGCGAAAGGCGAAGCTGGATCGGGCGCCTGCGTTGGGTGCTCTCGGCGGGCGCGCCCTTGCCCGAGGCGGTCAGGGTCGCGGCCGAGGCGCGGCTCGGGTGCGTGGTGCGCGAGGGCTATGGGCTCACCGAGGCGAGCTTCACGACGATCGATGCGCCGCCCGCCCCGCCCGCGCCCGGCACGGTCGGTCGGCCGGTCCCGGGGGTCGAGGTGCGCCTCGACGCGACGACGCACGAGGTCCAGGTGCGCGGCGTGAACGTGATGGCCGGCTACCTCGACGATCCCGAAGGCACGCGCGCCGCCTTCACCGCCGACGGGTGGCTCAGGACCGGCGACGTCGGCGCCTGGGACGCGCGCGGCAACCTGCGCATCGTCGATCGCATCAAGGACATCATCTTGAGCGGCGGGCACACGATCTACCCCGCCGAGGTCGAGGCGGTGCTCGCGAGCCACCCTGACGTCGAGTCCGTCGCGGTCGTCGGGCGGCCCGATCCCCACCTGGGCGAGGCGGTGGTCGCGCACGTCGTGTGGCGCGATGGGACCGCGCGCGACGCGCCGTCGCTATTGACTGATTGGTCAAAAGGGCGGCTTGCGCCGTACAAGGTGCCCGCGGCGGTCGTGACGCACGCCGAGCTTCCGCTCGGTCCCTCGGGCAAGGTGCTCAAACGGCGCCTCCGGGACGGCTGCGAGCCGTGGTCGGCGGGTGGTGGGGGCTGACAGCGCGCGGGAGCGGCTCGCTCATTCTCCCGCACGCTGCTAGATTCCGCGCCATGCAGCGCCTCGCCGACCCGACGCACGCCCCACAAGTCACGCGCCCCACCTCGGAGTCGAGTGAAGACCTGGGCGGGATCGCGCTCTTCTTCGACGTCGAGAACATCCTCATCGGAATCCAGGGCGACTTCGACGTGCACGCCGTCACGCGCTTCCTCGGTGAGCGCGGTGAAGTGATGATCCTCAAGGCCTACGCCGACTGGGGGCGCTATCGCCGCCAGCAGCGCCAGTTCCTCGAAGAGGGCGTGCAGATGGTCTTCCTGCCGAGCTACGGGCAGAGCGACAAGAACCGCACCGACACGGCGATCTGCGTCGACGCGATGGAGATCCTCTACACGCGACCGCTCATCGACACCTTCTGCATCGTGTCGGGCGACTCCGACTTCGGGATCCTCGCCCAGCGGTTGCGCGACCACGGCAAGCGCGTCATCGGCATGTCCGCGCGCTCGGCGGCGTCACCGGTGCTCGTCAAGCAGTGCCACGAGTTCGTCTTCTACGAGACCCTGGTCGGGCAGCGCGTGGCCGGCTTCTCGGTGGAGGAGGGCGAGGGGCGGCTCAAGCGCGCGCTGGAGCGCATCATCGAGGAGGTCGGGCCGGAGTTCCGCGCCTCGGTCCTGAAGGATCGTCTGCGCAAGCAGGACCCGACCTTCTCGGAGCGCAACTACGGCGCCTCGAGCTTCACGCGTTTCCTCGCCAACTACGATCACCTGGTCACGCTCTCGGACGGAGGGCTCGTGCGCCTGGCCGGCACGACCGCACCGCCGCAGCTCGGCCCGCCCGGCGCAGCGTCGAGCGAGGGCGGGCGCCCCGCTTCGCCGCGGCTGCCGGTGCTCGACGCGGAGACGCAGGCCAAGGCGCGCGGCGTGCTCCTGCGCACCGTCCTGGAGGCGGCCAAGCGGCACGGCACCCAGGCGGTGCCGCTGTCGCGGCTCAAGGACACGATGCAGGCCGTGGCCCCCGACTTCGACGAGGTGACGCTCGGGTACAAGACCTTCACGCAGTTCCTGCTGGCGTTCCCGGACGTGGTCGTCGTCGAGCGCGCGAACAACGCAGCGCGCCCCAACGCGGGGATCGTGCCCGAGGGCGCGACCCTGCCGGCGACGACCGAAGCGCGCGCACCGACGGAGCGGCGACGGCGCGCGAAGAAGACCCAGCTTCCGACGGCCGATGAGGCCGACGCGGCCCTGGCGGCGAGCGCCGCGCCGGTGCACGAGCCCACGAGCGGCGACGAGGGCGGCGAGGGGCCGAGCAAGGCGGGGCGGGAGGCACGCCCCGCGCGTGAGCCGAAGGAGCCCAAGGAGCCTAAGGACTCCAAGGAGCCGAAGGAGCTGAAGGAATCCAAGGAGCCGAAGGAATCCAAGGAGCCAAGGGAATCCAAGGAGCCGAAGGAATCCAAGGAATCCAAGGAGTCGAAAGAGTCCAAGGAATCCAAGGAGTCGAAAGAGTCCAAGGAATCCAAGGAATCCAAGGAGTCGAAAGAGTCCAAGGAGCCCAAGCCAGCGCGCCCGGAGACGCCGAGGAACGCCGAGCTGCCCCTCCTCGCCAAGGACGAGCGCGAGGCCCCGTCCGCGCCGGAACAGGACGCGTGAGCCGCGTCGTCATCACGCTCGCCAGCCTCCGCTCTCCGGGGGTCTCGTCCGAGCTGGTCAAGCGCCTCGAGCGCGCCGGGCTGGTCAAGCCGCTCGGGCGCGATACCGGCGGCCAGGTCTGGGTCGACGTCGACGCGCGCCGCCAGCTCGAGCGGGTGCAGTCGCTCATCGCCGCCGGGTATGCCGAGCGCGACATCACCCTGGTGATCGGTCGCGCCGAGCGCAGCGCGCGCGACGACCGCATCGTCGAGGTCATCGGGCGCGACGAGCTCGTGAGCCGCGCACGCGTGGGCGTCGAGCTCCTGGACCGTTGGGAGGCGTCGGGCGCGCTCGCGCCCTGGGCGCGTGACGAGGCCGGGCGGCCGCTCTACCAGCGCGAGCTCGTCCCGCTGGCGCGCGCGTTCTCGGCCCTCGAGGCGCTCGGGATCGGCGAGCACGTCGCCGCGTGGGCTCGGGTGGCGCGTGGCGAGCCGGACGAAGGCGACCGGGAGCTCAAGGCGCTCATCGAGGCGCGCCTCGAGCGCGCGGAGGTCGCGCTCAAGACCCTGCGCAAGCTGCTCGCCCGTCTGCACGAGGTCGGGACGCGGCGCCCGCGCCGTCGGCTCCTCGGGCGTGCCCGCGCCGGCGCTGAGCGATCGTCCTAATCGCCGAGCGCCGCGTGGTCGTCGGCCGTGGCATGCGCGGCATGCGGAGAAACTGGAAATTCCGGCGCTCGTCCCTTAGGATGCACGGTTCAGATCGCCGCGATGCCTCCGGAGGACGATGATCGATCCACGTCTCGAAGCCCACGACGCCAACCAGATGGAGCTCAAGCTCTCCTACCTGGTCGAGCCCGGCGTGAAGCGCCAGCGCTACCTCGTCGAGACGTACATGTTCGTGCCGCGCACGCTCGGGATCAGCGGCCAGTCCTACAGCGTGCAGGGCTTCTTCGAGGACCTCCAGACCTTCGTGCGCCTCAAGACGCCGCAGGTGGCGCTCGAGGCGCTGGCCAAGGCCGGCCGCGGCGAGCGCTGGTTCTCGCCGGTGCGCGCCGAGCTCGATCGCCTGCTCTCCGGCGGCGCGCGCGCCACCGATGAGCTCGTGCGCAGCCTCAAGGTGCTCGGCGGCATCTATCGCTCCGCCATCCGCGACGAGGGGCGGCTGCTCTCGTCGAAGTTCCTCTCGCTCGAGGACGACATCGAAGGCGCGATGATGCGCGAGCAGGAGCTGGCACGCGCGCTCTCCGTCTGGATCGAGCACCTCGAGAGCGCGCTCACGCGCCTGCGCCACGCGGGCAGCCGCTGCGAGCACGCCATCGTGCCGGTGGCGGTGCGCGAGACCTGGGCGGCCGTCGACGAGTACGTCTCGATCTACGCCGAGGAGATCGCGACCACGCTCGTGCAGGCCTGCGATGAACGCCTGCGCGCGGCCGGGCGCGGCGAGGAGAGCCCGCTCGTGGCGGTGCGCGAGCGCCTGGCGGACGTGGCGATCGGCGCCTACCGCTACCGGCGCAGCCGCGGCTATCCGAGCTACGCGATCCCCGACGCGCCCAACGAGGACCTGCCGCGTCGGCGGCGCATCCTCAAGCGCGTGATCTCGTCGGTGCTCTACCTCGACCTCCGCCACGAAGAGGGCGGCGCCCTGCAGCGGGACATCATCGCCGGGATCGCCGCGGCGCTGGCGATGCTCTTCGCGGCGTTGGTCGCGCTCTGGGCGCAGCTCGAGTGGGGCCCGCTCTCGACGACCTTCGTCGTGATCCTGGTCGTGTCCTACATCATCAAGGATCGCATCAAGGAGTGGGCCCGGCGCTCGCTCGGCCGACGCTTCTCCGCGAAGCTGCCCGACTTCGTCACCGAGATCCGCAAACCGGACTCCGACGACGTGATCGGGCAGCTGCGCGAGTCGGTCAGCGTCGTCGACCCCTCGCGCATCGATCCGGAGATCGTCGAGCTGCGCCACGCCGATCACCCCTCGGCCATCGCCAGCCACGGCCGCCCCGAGGTGGTCGTGCGCTACGCCAAGGAGGTCGTGCTCGAGAGCGACGGCCTGCAGAAGGCGATGGAGGGGGTCGAGGGGCTCAACGACATTATCCGTTTCAATTTCGCGAAGTTCCGCGCTCGCATGGACGACCCGGTCGAGATCTATCGCATCGTGCACCCGACCAATCGCTCGGTGGTCGAGGTGCCGTGCTCGCGCGTCTACCACGTCAACGTCGTGCTCAAGATCACGCGCGGCCGCAACAAGAACGCGATGTCGCAGATCGTGCGCGTGCGCGTGGTGCTCGACGCCGAGGGGCTCAAGCGCGTCGAGTCGATCGGCGGCGTCGGCCAGGTGCAGACCGTCGACGCGGTGATGGGCGTCTCGCTCGAGAGCGCCCAGCTCGTCGCGATGAGCCAGCTGCCGGGCGCGCCGGACCGCGCGCTCCGGGTTCGAACTCCAAAACGCCCGTTGGCTTGAGCGGCGCTATCCTTTAGAAGGCTCGGGTTCGCAGGCCCGCGGACGAGGTCGGTCGAGCCCTCGATCGACACCGCTGGTGGCCGGCCCCAAAGAGGTTGCGATGGCGCGCGCGAGTGAGAGACTGGTGGGTCCAATGGCGGTCCTGATGATCGCGTGCGGGGGCGACGAGCGCGGCGCGGACTCGACGAACGACGCGGCCCCCGCCGACACGCGCGAGACCGCGGGCGGCGACACCGCCCAGGACACGAGCCCCGAGGTCGATCCCAACGCGATCGCCTGCTGCCCGGTCGGGACCTGCGCGGACTCGAGCAAGGCGTGCGTCGGCGGCGCGTGCCTGCCGAAGAAGACCAGCGCCGAGGCGTGCTACTTCGACGGCGAGTGCAGGGACGGCAAGCGCTGCCTGGGCGCGACCTCCTGCGCGTGCGGCAGCACCGATTGCACGCCGGTCGCCGGGACCTGCGCCTACCCGAGCGGTTGCTGCAACGGCGATGGCGACTGCGCGGGCGGCGAGCTCTGCGTCCAGGGTACCTGCCGCGCCAGGCCCGGCGACGGCTGCTGGCGCGACAGCCACTGCGACGCGGGTGAGGTCTGTGAAGGCGCGGCTCCGGCGGCGTGCGGCGCGGCAGGGAGCGACGTCGCGGGCTACTGCGCGCTGCCGGGCGTGTGCTGCGGCAGCGACGCCGAGTGCGGCGACGGGGTGTGCCGCGGCGGGCGCTGCGTCGAGCGCGCGGGCGCGGGCCGCTGCTGGAGCGACGCCGAGTGCGGCGGGGCGGAGACCTGCCTGGGCGAGCGCCTGTGCGAGTGCGCGCCGGGCGCGAGTGACACGAGCGCGTGCGCGGTCCTGCCGACGCCGGGGCGCTGCGGCGAGGCGGGCGAGAGCTGCTGCGCCGGCGATGGTGACTGCGCGGCCGGCGAGATCTGCGTCGAGGGCGAGTGCGCCGCGCGGCCCGATCGCGAAAAGGACGAGTGCTGGGTCGACGGGCACTGCGGGCTCGGGCGCATGTGCGAGGGCGCGAGCCTGTGTGGTTGCAACGAGGATGGCTGTAGCGAGAGCGTCATCGGGCAGTGCAAGACGCGCATGATCCCGTGTGCCGGCGACGCCGAGTGCCCGACGGCGATGCGCTGCATCCTGCCTGACCAGGCCTACTGCCCCTACGGCGAGGACGGCGAGCCGATCGCGCAGCCCGGCGTGTGCGTCGAGCGCGTCGACGTCGGCTGCTGGGAGAAGAGCGACTGCGCGCCCGAGCTCAGGTGCGGGGCCGAGGTCGTCTGCCGCGACCCGGCGGGCTGCGACCCGCCGAACCGGGCGGGCGAGTGTCGCGACAAGGTCAAGCGCTGGGACTGCTGCGATGCGCACGACGAGTGCCAGGACGGCTACGAGTGTCGCAACCAGGACAGCTCGCTGACCTGTCCGCCGTCGAGCTCCGCGGTCTGCCTGAACGAGGCGGTCTTCGGAGAGCGCTGCTGGAACGTCGAGGATTGCCCGGCAGGCCTGTCGTGCTATCGCGTGTGGATCTGCGGCTGCAACGGCAAGTGCTACTTCAACCGCCAGGGCGAGTGCGAGGTGCCGAGCAACTGTCAGACGAACCTCGACTGCGGCGAGGGCTACGTGTGCGCGGTCGATCCCGAGTGTTTCGCGTCGCCGTGCACGACGGCGTCGACG
This sequence comes from Deltaproteobacteria bacterium, assembly GCA_011526585.1. Lineage (GTDB taxonomy): Bacteria > Myxococcota_A > UBA9042 > PHBI01 > PHBI01 > WYBB01. The sequence goes on along the minus strand of WYBB01000141.1, from coordinate 62,159 downwards.
TGCACGAGCGGCGGACAGTGCCAGCTCGTCGTCGACGGCGGCTGCTGGACGCACGACGAGTGCGGCGCCGGGCGCTACTGTGAGGGGCTTCGCATCTGCCCGGCCGACACGACCTGCACCGTGCCGGACCAGCCGGGGATCTGCGCCGATCGCGCCGGGCTCGGCGAGTGCTGCACCTCCTTCAAGGGGTGCGAGCCGGGGCTGCGCTGCCTGAGCCCCGCCCAGCGCTCGGGCTGCAAGATCGACCACACCTCGGTCTGCGTGCCGGCCCAGACCCCGGGCGCGAGCTGCTACGGTGACGAGGACTGCGACGCCCAGCAGCGCTGTGACGGCGCGCGCATCTGCCCGTGCGGGGTCGAGACCTGCACCGATCCGCCGAGCGCCGGGACCTGCGTCGCGCGGTGATCCGTTGCGCGCGGGCGCGCGTAGGGCGATCATCACCGCGCACGATCACCCGGCGGATGAGCCTTTCAACAGGAGGCGTCGCATGTCCCAGGCCGATCCCTTGCCGCTGCCCCCGGGCCGCGGCGGTCCACCGATCATCGGCGAGACCCTGCGCTTCCTCAAGGACGGCCTCGGCTTCGTCGAGCGCGGCGTCGCCGAGCACGGACCGGTCTTCCGCACGAGCCTGCTCGGCAAGAAGGCGGCGGTGATCTCCGGACCGGAGGCGACCGCGCTCTTCAACGACGAGACGCGCGTCGCCCGCCGCGGCGGCATGCCGCCGAACGTGCAGACCCTCTTCGCCGGCGAGGTCCTGCCCGCGCTCGACGGTGAGGCCCACCGCGAGCGCAAGCACTTCGTGCTCTCGGCCTTCAGCCACGAGGCCCTCGAGAGCTACGTGCCGAAGATCCGCGCGCATGCCCGACGCACCCTGGCCGCCATCGCCGCGCGCGGCGAGACGCAGGCGCTGCCCGAGCTGCAGCGCTTCACCCTCGCGACCATCCTCGATCTGATGCTCGACGTCTCCGAGGGGCCGACGATCGAGCAGCTGCTCGCCGACTACCCGCGCATCATCGACGGGCTGATCGCCCTGCCGGTGCCGCTGCCGGGCACCGCCTACACGCGCGCCAAAAAAGCGCTCGCGCGCGCGCTCGCGGCGTTTGGCGCCGAGGTCGAGCGACACCGTGCCGCCCCGCGCGACGACGGCCTCGGCCGCATCCTCGCGGCGCGCTCGCCGCGCGACGGGCGCGCCATCACCGACGAGGAGGCCAAGGGCGAGCTGCACCACGTCGTCATCGCCGGCTTCATCGTCTGGTGCTGGCTCGTGTCGGTCTTCAAGGAGATCGGGCGGCGCCCGGAGTTGTTCGGGAAACTGCGCGCCGAGGCGCTCGCGCTGCCACCCGATGCGGGCTTCTCCGCCATCGACGCGGCGCCGCTCATGTCCCACGCGATGATGGAGGTCATGCGTCACACGCCGGTCCTGCCGATCGTCTTCGGCAAGGCGGCGACCGAGATCACCTTCGAGGGTCACCGCATCCCGAAGGGGTGGATGATCCTCTGGGGCTGGTCGAGCTCGCATCACGAGCCCTCGGTCTATCGCGATCCCGCGTCCTTCGATCCCGAGCGCTTCGCTCCGCCCAGGAGCGAGCACGCCCAGCACCCGTGCGCCTTCGCGCCCCAGGGCAGCGGCGACGTCGCGCGCACCCACAAGTGCGTCGGCTACGAGCTCGCGCCTCTCATGGCGAAGGTCTTCGTGCTCGAGCTCCTGCGCGGCTACGAGGTCCAGGTCCCCGAGCAGGACTGGAGCTTCGACAAGGCCCGCCTGCCACCTGCGCCGCGCTCGCGCGTGCTCGTGCGCCTCGGCGCGCGCTGATCGATCGCTCGCTCGCGCGGATCTACCAGCACCCGATCGGGCCGAGCGGCAGCGCGTCATCGACGAGGAAGCCCATCACCAGGTCCTGCCGGTGGCGGCTCCCGAGGTGATGATGGATCTCCTCGACCGCGCCGCCGATCGCCGTGTTCGAACCCGGCCCGGTCTCCCACCCGCCGGCGGCCACCACCGCGCGCCCGCTCCACGGCTCCACCACCAGCATGCGCCGTCCGCGCGGCGGCCGATCGCGCCAGTACATGTTGACGTACCAGGCCTCGTCGAGGACCGGCAGCTTCTGCCCGGTCGCGCCGCCGCCCCACTGCGACCCGCCTTCTCCCTCCGGCGCCCAGGGCTCGTCGCGCTCCATCACGTAGCCGGTCGCCGCCTGTGAGATCGCGTAGTGGCGCTCGATCTGATCGCGTGCGGCGCTCGGCCAGCCGTTGCCCTCGAACGGCTCCTCGACGGTGACGAGGTGCGCCTCGCCGACCACCGGCCCGAGCGACGGCACCCGCAGCCAGCGCGTGGCGCCGTCGTCCCGGCAATCGACCAGCGGCGGCCCCGCCGTGCACGCGCCCCAGAACATGCGCTGCTCGAAGTCCTCCAGCGCGCAGCTCCCCTCGTCGAGCGGCAGCAGATCGACCTCGAGGCGATACGGTCCGACGCGCGCCACCCCGTCCGCGCCGACCCAGGTGTCGACGACCACCGTCCACGCGCCCGGCCTGACCACCCAGGCCAGCGCGGTGTTGTCGCGGCGCACACAGCTCTGTGGCCCGTCGCCGGCGAGCAGGTGCACGTCGACGTCGATCCCGTCGCCGCCGACGTCGTCGACCCGCGCCCGCAGGATCCCCATGCGCTCGATCACGAAGGTGAAGACCTCCTCCGGCCCGGACTCGTCGGTCTCGGGTGCGCACGCATAGCGATCCCACACGCCGTGGGCCAGCGCGCTCGTGTCGCCGACGTGCTCGAACGGCAAGGTCGGCCCGGTCGGCGCCGCGTCCGCCTCCAGCAGCGTGTCTCCGGTCTCGGTCGGCGCCGTGTCCTCCGCAAGCACGTCGTTCGCGTCGACCGGCGCCGGCGCGTCCGGCGCCTCGATCGTCTCGGGCGCCTCGACCACGTCCGGCACCACCACCGGGCGCTCGCCGCCGGCCACGCTCACCGGGTGCGGCCGCTCGATCACGCCGCGCGTGTGCCCGGCCTCGTCCGCGCACGCGCCGCCGACGAGCAGCGCGGCCAGCCCGACGAGCGCAAGGTGGGTCCTCCCGAATCGCCTCATGCGTGTGCTATACATCCTTCCGATGTCGACCTCCATCCGCCCGATGCGACGTGCCCATGTCTGAGCTCACGCTGTCGCCACACCCTCACGTCGCTCTTCCGCGCGGTCCGGTTGCGCTCATCGTGCTCGACGGTGTCGGCCTCGGCCCGCCCGATGAAGGCAACGCCTGGCACCTCGCGCGCACCCCGGTCCTCGATCGCCTCGTCGCCTCGCGCCTGTACGGCTCGCTCGCCGCGCACGGCCGCGCCGTCGGTCTGCCCAACGACGACGACCTCGGCAACTCCGAGGTCGGCCACAACGCGCTCGGTGCCGGCCGTATCTTCGACCAGGGCGCCAAGCTCGTGTCCCAGGCGATCGCGTCCGGGCGCCTCTTCGACGGCCCGACGTGGCGCTGGCTCGTCGAAGGCTCGCGAGACAACGCCGGCACGCTCCACCTCATCGGCCTCTGGTCCGACGGCAACGTGCACAGCCACGTCGACCACGCCTACGCCCTCATCGAGCGCGCGCGCCAGGACGGCGTCGCGCGCGTGCGCCTGCACCTCCTCCTCGACGGCCGCGACGTCGGCGAGACCTCCGCGCTCGACTACCTCGGCCCGCTCGAGCAGCGCATCGCCGCCTGGCGCGCCGGCGGCTTCGACGTGCAGGTCGCCAGCGGCGGCGGGCGCATGCACGTCACCATGGATCGCTACGAGGCCGACTGGCGCATCGTCGAGCGCGGCTGGCTCGCCCACGTGCGCGGCGAGGCCCGCCCGTTCCACAGCGCCTCCCAGGCGGTCGAGACCTTTCGGGCCGAGACCCCCGGCCTCATCGATCAATATCTGCCGCCGTTCGTCGTCGCCGACGCCGCCGGCGAGCCCGTCGGCCGCATCCGCGACGGCGACGCGGTGGTCTTCTTCAACTTCCGCGGCGATCGCGCCATCGAGATCACCCGCGCCTTCGAGGCGCCCGCCGGCGCCTTCCCCCACTTCGAGCGCGGCGTCCCGCCGACGGTGCGCTACGCCGGCATGATGCAATATGACGGCGATCTACAGCTGCCCGCTCGCTACCTCGTGACGCCGCCGGCGATCGACCGCACGATGGGCGAGTACCTGGCACATTCGGGCCTCCGCCAATTGGCGATCTCCGAGACGCAGAAGTTCGGACACGTCACCTATTTCTTCAACGGCAACAACTCCGAGCCGTTCTCGCGCGCGCTCGAGCGCTACATCGAAATCCCGAGTGATCGCGTAGACTTTGCGGAGAGGCCCTGGATGAAGGCGGCCGAGATCGTCGACGCCTGCCTCGCCGCGATCGACGAATTCGACCCGCATTTCGTCCGCGTCAATCTCGCCAACGGCGACATGGTCGGTCACAGCGGGCAGCTCCTGCCGGCGATCATCGCCATGGAGGCGGTCGACCTCTCGCTGGGTCGCCTCCTCGCCGGGCTCGCCGCGCGCGACGGCGTCGCGGTGGTCCTCGCCGACCATGGCAATTGCGAGGAGATGATCGAGCGCGACAAGAAGACCGGCCAGCTCTTGCGCGCCCCCGATGGCCGCTACAAGGCGCGCACCAGCCACACCACCAACCGCGTGCCATGCGCCATCGTCGGCCCCGGCACCGAAGGCCTGAGCTGGCGCGGCGACGCGACCTCCGGGCTCGCCAACGTGGCGGCCACGTGCCTGACGCTGCTCGGACGCATGCCGCCCGACGACTATCTGCCGTCGCTCGTCGCGCCGGCGGGCTGATCCTCGGCCGCCTCGGCGCGCCCCGTCGGCGCGTTACCGCACATGCCACCGATATTCGGTAGGTTGCGGCGAATCGTCCGCGCGCGAATGCACTTCCCGGTTGAACTCGTGCGCGCCGCGATCCATACGCGTCGGCCCGGCTGCGCGGACCCGCGGGCGCCGCGTGCCAAAAACAATCAAGCGAGTGTTTATGAATGGAAATCGATTCTGGTGGCCGCTCACCATGGTGGTCGCCGTGGTATCGGCCGCGCTCTCCGATCGAGCCGCGCGGGCTTCCTCCGACGTACCGCCGCCGATCATCGGCGAGATCGCGCGCCCCCAAGCGCTGGCGCGGGATCAGGGACCGATGTGCCACGCCTCGCAGCTCGCGAGCGTCGAGCCGATCCTGCCCGACCGCATGGGTGTGCTCCTGCAGACGCCTCCGACGGAGGCCGAGCACGCCTTCGTCGAGCTGGCGCTGACCGCCTGCGAAGGGCTGCGCGGTCCGGTGCGCCTGGTGGCCGATCCCTTCCAGGTGCTCGCGCTCTACCGGCTCGAGTCGGATCTCGGCGTGCCCGACGACGCGCGTGGCCTCCTGGTGGCGGCCTGGTGCGTGGAGACCGCGATGAAGGCGCGCCCTTCCAACGGCGAGCAATTCCTCGGGGACTGGCGCGAGGGCGTCGCGCTCGCCGCCGGCAGCTTCCAGCTCCACCAGAACGTCTGGGACGGCACTTGTCGCGGCACGAGCCAGGCCCCGCACGATCTCCTGTGGGCCGCGGGTTGCTGGTGGTCGCAGGTGCTCAAGGCCGAGGACAAGGCGCGCAAGGTCTCGGGTTGCCGCGAGCGCGACCTCCTGCGCGTCGGCGAGGCGGCCGCCTCGAACGTCCGGCGCTACGGCTTTCGCTGCGACTCGCGCTCGGGCCACTGGCAGATGCTCGATCGCATGCGCGCCCTGGCGCGCCGGCAGGAAGCGGCCGCGGCCGCCCGTTGATCGCGCTCACGCCACCGCGATCCGCGGGATCACCGGGTGGATGCGGCTGACGATCTCGTAGTTGATCGTGCCGCACCAGCGCGCCAGGTCCTCGGCCGTGACGCGCTCGTCGCCATCTCCGCCGAGCAGCGTCGCGACCGAGCCGACCCCCGCCCCGGGGATGTCGGTGACGTCGATCATCGTCATGTTCATGCACACGCGCCCGCGCACCGGCGCGCGCACGCCCCCGACCAGCATGTGCGCGAGGTTCGACAGGCGCCGATCGTAGCCCTCGTGATAACCGACCGGCACGATGGCGATGCGCGAGTCGTGGGTGACGCGATAGGTGCGCCCGTAGCCGATCCAGGCGCCCGGGCGCACCTCCTTGACCTGCACGATGCGCGCACGCCACGCGAGCGCCGGCCTGAGCTCCGGCACGAAGCCGCCCCGACCTTCGCGCTCGGCCGGCAGCGCCAGCGCCGCCGCGTACGTCTCGGTCGACGGCCACAGGCCATAGGCCGCGATCCCGACGCGCACGAGCTCGCCGTGCGTCTTCGGCCACAGGATCGTCGCGGCCGAGTTGGCGGTGCTCGTCACGGGCACCGGCATGCCCTCGGCGCGGAACGCGCGCACCGCCTCCTCGAAGCGCGCCACCTGCGCCATCGCGAAGCGGTGATCGGTCGTGTCCTCGATGTCCGCGTAGTGCGTCGCGATGCCCTCGAGCTCGACGCCGCCGAGCCGCGTGATCATCCGGCCCAGCGCCAGCGCCGCGCCGAGCTCCAACCCCTGGCGGTGATTGCCGGTCTCGACCTTGACGTGCAGCGGCACCACCCGGCCCGCCGCGCGCGCCGCCGCCGCCACCGCCTCCACCACGTCGGCGTCGTAGACCACCATGCGCACGCACGCCGCCACCGCGCGCGTCGCCTGCTGGACCGGCACGTTGCCGACGACGTGCAGCGGCACGTCGATCCCGGCGCGCCTCAGCGCCTCCGCCTCGTGCAGCGCGTTGACGATCAGCCAGTCCGCTCCGCCTTCCAAGAAGGCACGCGCCGCCAGCTCGAGCCCGTGCCCGTACCCGTCGGCCTTGACGACGATCCCGAGCAGCGCCCCCTGCGCCCGCGCTCTGAACGCGCGCGCATTCGCCGCCAGCGCCGCCCGCGAGACCTCACACCAGCTCAGCTCGTCGCTCGGCGTCACGACGGCAGCCCGTGGCCGCGGTGCCGGGTCACCAGCTCGCGCGGCAGGTCCTGCGCGATGAGGAAGATCAGCGTGAAGAGCCGCCGCGCCAGCTTGAGGTCGACCACCTCGCCCTCGCGCAGGTGCGGCCTCAGCGCCTTCTTGATGCGCAGACCGGCGTCGTCGTGCACGAGCTTCTTGGCGTAGTCGAGGCTCTCCCACTCGCGGCTGCCGAACGCGCCGGCGCTCGAGCGCGCCAGCCGCTGGATCACCTCGCGATAGTCGCGGAAGGGGTCGCGCAGCAGATCGAAGCTCAGCCCGATCTCGCTCGGCGGCCCATCGGCGCGCTCGACGCGGACCACCGCGCCACCGTCCTCGGCCCGGTCGAAGGTCAGGATCGGGGGCGCGCCGTCGTGCTCGTGGTTGAGATCGAGCAGCGCGTGCCGCCACTCCTCCTCGCGATCGGGGCGCGTCCCGTCCCACAGCGTATCGGCGATCCGAAACCTCATCACACGGCTCCCAACGTTCGGCTCAAGCCTTCGATTCTCCGCCGTCGATCACGTCCCCCGCCGCGCCGACCGTCGTCTGGCCGAGCCTGAGCGCCAGCGCCGTGCCCGCCCGCGCCTCGAGCACCTGCGCCGGCGCCGCGATCATCACGCCCATCTCGCGCAGTCGCCGCTGCAGGCGCCGGTGGAACGCGTCGCGCAGCCCGAAGTGCGCATCCCACGACTTCGCGCAGAGCCACGTCCTGAGCTCGACGTAGCCCGGCTGGAAGACCTCGATGAACGCAAAGGAGCGATAGGTCGCGATGGCGCGCGGATCGTGCTGCTGCAGCTCGTCGCCGACCTCGCTCGCGACGCGCACGACCTCGTCGAGGTCTTCGTGCAGGCCGATCATCGCGATGGCGTGGAAGCGCACCTCGTCACGCGGGCGTGAGGTGTTGGTGAAGCTCGCCTGCGCCAGCTTCGAGTTCGGAACGATCACGTGCATGTCGAAGCGCGTGAGGAGCCGCGTCGCGCGCCAGCCGATCGCCAGCACCCAGCCCTGGTGCTCCTCGTCGACGATGATGTAGTCGCCGACCGAGAGCGGCTGATCCGCCGCGATCAGGAGCCCCGCCAGGAAGTCCTCGAGCGTGCCCTTGAGCGCGAAGCCGGCCGCCGCCGAGCCGATCCCCAGCGTCGCCAGCACCGGCGTCACGTCGAAGCCGACCGACGAGAGCGCCATCAGCGCGCCGATGATGTAGATCAGCACGCGCGCGCTCGTCCTGAGCACGCCGCCGGAGGTCTTGAGCACCTTGCTGCGCTCGCTCCGGGCGATCATCCAGCCCTGCACCAGGCCGTCGGCGAAGAGGATGATCAAGACGATCATCGTCGTCTCGCTGCCCTTCTGGATGTAGCCCTGCAGCGCCGCCGGGATCGGCACCACCGCCGCCCACAGGTTCACGGCCAGGAGCACCAGCGACACGTAGGCCGGCCGGTTGAGCGCCTCGAGCAGCGCGTCGTCGAGCGTCGTGTCGGTCTGCGCCGCGCGCGTTTCGAGCCACAGGAGCCCGCGCCGGATCCCGTAGAAGCCGACGGCCAGGAAGACCGCGAGCAGGATGGTCGCGAAGACCCACGGCTCGGCGTCCTGCCGCACCCAGGCCTTGGCCGAGCCTTCGAGCGGCACGACCATCGACCACACGTAGAGGCCGATGAGCCAGGCCGCCAGCACCATGATGCGCACGACGTTCTTGACGAAGCGCTCGGACACGACCCCGCTCGAGCTCGCGAAGCGCTTGCCGAGCCAGCGCCGCCAGCGCATCGCCCCCCAGGCCGAGCCGCCGAGCCAGACCAGCAGCACCACCGATGGCCAGAGCCAGGGCCAGATCTGGTCCCAGATCGCCACCAGATCGATGGCGCCGAGCGGCGTGAGCTGCATGGAGTGGATCACGCGCGACAACGTCGCAAACCCGTGGCTGAGCGACAAGGGGATTGTTTCAGTCGTCCCGAGGGTGTACGGCTTGCGCCCCGGCGCCGCGGTCTCTCCGCCCGCCGTGGACCAGCCCGCAGGACCCACGATGAACGACCCCAAGCCCGCGCCCACCGCCACCCGCCGTTGGAACGGCCGCTTCAACAAGGCCCTCGTCATCGAGAACCCGTCCGAGGTGCTCGACCGGGAGCTCATCAGCCAGGGCTTCGAGGTGCAGCGCCTGAAGGACGCGCCCTCCAACGACGAGCTCGTGCGCATCCTGAAGGAGGGCCAGCACCACCTCCTCTTCAAGCGCTCCGCGGTCGAGGTGGACGAGCGCGTGCTCGCCGCCAGCACCAACCTCGCCGCGGTCATGCTCTGCTGCATCGGCGACGACTCGGTCGACAAGCAGGCCGCCGCGCGCCACGGCGTGCTGGTCATGAACGACCCGGTCAGCAACGGCCGCTCCGTCGCCGAGCTGGTCATCGGCGAGATCATCTCGCTGTCGCGCCGCGTCTTCGACTCGGTGATCGAGATGAACGAGTCGGTGTGGCGCAAGAACAGCACCGCGCGCTACGAGATCCTCGGCAAGACCATCGGCATCATCGGCCTCGGCAACATCGGCCGCCAGGTCGCCCAGCTCTCACGCGCCCTCGGCATGGACGTCGTCTTCTACGACTCCGCCCCCATCCCGCGCGAGGTCGGCCTGGCGATGGGCTATCGCGCCTGCGACTCGGTGCGCGACGTCTTCGCGCAGGCCGACTTCGTCACCGTGCACGTCTCGGCCAGCGACATCCACGGCGCCAGCAACCGCGACCTCTTCAACTACGAGACCTTCAAGCACTGGGCCAGCCGCCCCACCTCGAGCCCGCGCATCTTCATCAACCTCGCGCGCGGCTTCGTCGTCGCTCCCGACGACTTGCGTCGCGCCATCCAGGACGGCTTCGTCTCCTACGCGATGACCGACGTCTTCCCCGACGAGCCGCGCGCCTCGGACACCAAGGCCTGGGTCAACCCCTACCAGGGCGAGCCCCGCGTCTTCGCCACCCCGCACATCGGCGCCGCCACCCTCGAGGCGCAGCCGCGCATCGGGCGCTACATGGCGCGCACCACCGAGCTCTTCAACCGCTACGGCATGATCCGCGACTGCGTCTTCCGCCCGCGCGCCAAGATCGAGTTCGAGGCCCCCGAGGGCCAGCACATCCTCGCCGTCGTGCACACCGACAAGCGCGGCACCAAGAAGGCGGTCGACGACGCGATCTACGAGGCCGGCGCCTCCAACGTGCGCTCGGCCCACGTCGACTTCCCCGAGCACCACATCGCCTACGACGTCTCGGTGCTCGACCGCCCGCTCTCCGAGCACCAGACCGAGGCGCTCGTGCAGATGGCCCAGCGCATCACCGGCGACGCCGACGCGATCCGATGGTTGCGCACCTTCGCCGCCGAGTGATCCGGGCGCCGCGCGCGCGCCTTTGAGACAAGCAAAGACTTCCTTGCATTGTCGACCGAATCGACCGCGGGCGGGCGCCGTCGGGCATTCGTGGCGCGCGGCACCCATCTTCGGCCGGTGCGATCGCCACGGGAGGAAGACGATGATGCGCACCCTGATCGCGGCACTGCTCCTGCTCGGCGGCGTCTCGGCCTGCGAGCCCTATTACTACACGCCCGGCTACGGTGGCCCGGGTGTCCCCGACGGCCCGCCTCCGCCTCCGCCTCCGCCCCCCACGAACTACGCGCCGCGCGTGAGCTACGCCGAGGCCGGCGTCTTCTGGGACGACTACGCCTATGATGACGTCTGGTACGTCGAGGCCTGGGTCGACGATCCGGACGGCCTCTACGACGTCAACGAGGTCTGGGCGGACGTCTACGACAGCTACTCCGGCTCGTCGCTCCCGGTCGAGTCCTTCGAGCTCACCCCCGGCGACGGTCCCGGCCACTGGCAGGTCCTGCGCTCGGGCTATCGCACCTACCTCGATCCCTTCTACCCGGGCTACCGCATCGAGGTCATCGCGCTCGACACCCTCGGCGCGGAGGACTTCGTGTCGGTCGTGCCGTACACCTACTGAACACGCTGGCGCCAACGTCGTCCCGAGGCGCGTCTGCTGCCAGGGCAGCAGGCGCGCAGGCCACGAGGACATGGCGCTCGCCGGTCTCGGTCCACAGCTCACTCGACGTCGCTGTCGTCGCGACCGCGCCCGGCGACGTCGATCGGGAAGGTGCCGTCGACGTCGTCGCCCTCGGCGTCGACCACATCCGGCTCCTCGTCGACGAGCCCGTCCCCTGGGAGTCGGGCATCGCGCACGGCGTGTCGACCGACCCCGTGACCGTGCCGAGCGTCACCGCGCTCGGCGTGGTCGGACCACCTGTCGAGCGGGCTCAGCGCGCCGAGGACCGAGCGCGTCGCGACGTGCGTGTAGACCTGCGTCGTCTTGACGCTGGTGTGGCCGAGCAGCGTCTGGATCGTCCGCAGATCGGTGCCCTGCTCGAGCAGGTGGGTCGCGAAGCTGTGGCGCAGGGTGTGGCAGCCGACGCGCTTCTCGATCCCGGCCTTGTCGACGGCGGCGCGGATGACGCGCTGCATGGCGCTCACGTCGAGGTGATGGCGATGGAGCCGGCCACGCTCGTCCTCGACGAGCCGCGATGCGGCGAAGACGTACTGCCAGCCGATCGAGCGGGCCGCCGAGGGCAGCTTGCGATCGAGCGCGCCCGGCAGCGTCGTGCCCGCGAACCGGTGGATGTCCAGGTCGTCGCCAAGCCGCAGGCGGGCGAGCTCGATCTGCCGCTCGAGCGCGGGTACGGCGCTCGCGGGCAGGAGGGTCTGCCGGTCCTTGTCGCCCTTGGACCGGCGCACGGTGATCGCCTTGCGCGCGAAGTCGACGTCGTGCACCCGCAGCGCGACGCACTCGCTCACGCGCAGACCGCTGCCGTACATGAGCTCGGCCATGAGCCGGTAGGGCTGCTCGAGCTGGGCGAGGAGCCTTCTCACCTCCTTGGGCTCGAGCACCGTCGGCAGCGTGCGCACCCGCGAGGCGTAGCGGAACGGGCCGAGCTCGCCCAGCGGCCGGCCGATCACCTCCTTGTAGAGGAAGACCAGCGCGCACAGCGCCTGGTTCTGGGTGCTGGCCGCGATCTTCTCGACGCTGACGAGGTGGTGCAGGAACGCCGCCACGTCCTCCTCGCCGAGATCCTTCGGGTGCTTGATCCCGTGGAAGTGGATGTAGCGCAGCGTCCACGAGACGTAGGCGCGCTCGGTGTTGATCGCGTACTGGCGCGCGCGCAAGGCGGCGCACAGGCTCGGTATCAGCTTCATCTTCCCCCCCGGGTGCACGTGCTCTCTGGCGAAGCGGGCAGGGTGAGCACGCGCCGCTCCCGTTCAACCGGCTCTCGTCGTCGGCGTCGCCGGAGACGATCTCTTGAACTCACGCGGGATCAGGCGCACCCTACCGCTCGATGAGCGTCCCCGGCCCGACCGCCAACACCAACAACGATCGCAACCTCCAGACCTTGATCGAGGGCGTCGCCAACGTCGCCGGGCTGCTCGCCGGCGACATGAAGGGCGAGGCGCGCCGCGACGCCGAAGCCGCCTGGCTACGCTGGGAGCTCAACCTGCGCTCGCTCTCCGAGAGCGCGCTGCGCGGGCCGGACAACGTGCCGCTCGCCGATCTGGTCTCGCGCTTCCGCCTGAACTCCTTCGAGCTGCGCTGCCTCGTGCTCGCGCTCGCCTCGCACATCGAGCCGCGCATGGCGGCGCTGGTCTCGACCGCCAGCAAGGACGCGTTCTCGCGCGGGGTGACCATCCGCCTGGCGATGGAACGCTTCTGCACCAACGCGGCCGATCGCGTCACCGCGCGCCAGAGCTTCCTGCCCTCGGCGCCGCTCATGCGCAACCACATGATCGCGCTCGGGCGCACCGAGGTCGGCTCCTCCGAGGGCCTGCTCTCGCGGCGCATGGAGCTCACCACCCCGACCCTGCGCTTCATCCTCAAGGAGAACGAGCTCAGCGAGACGCTGGCCAAGGTCGCGCGCCTCGAGTTCCCCGAGGTCTCGCTGCTCAACGTGATCCTCGAGCCCGAGCACATGCAGCAGGTGCGTCAGCTCGTCGAGAACCACCGCGACTACCGCAAGGCGATCTCCGAGTGGGGCTTCGACAAGGTCCTGCCCTACGGGCGCGGCCTCTCCTTCCTCTTCTCCGGCCCGCCCGGCACCGGCAAGACCCTCCTCGCGCACGCGCTGGCCGCGCACGCCCGGCGCCCGATCCTCTCGCTCTCCGCCGCCGACATCCCCGAGAAGGAGGGCGTCGAGAAGCTCCTCGACGATCTCCTGACCGAGGCCTCGATGCGCGACGCCATCGTGCTCATCGACGAGTGCGAGGCCCTCCTCGGCAAGGGCGACAAGCGCAAGGCCACCGCCTTCAAGGCGATCGAGGACTTCGAGGGGATCCTGATCCTCATCACCAACCACCCGCACATGCTCGACGAGGGCCTCGAGCGGCGCGTGATGTACAACCTGCCTTTCGAGGTTCCCGACGCCGAGGTGCGCCGCCAGATCTGGGAGGTGCACATCCCGCCCGAGGTCCCGCTCGAAGGCGATATCGACCTCGAAGTACTCGCAAACACGTATGATTTTTCGGGCGGCACGATCAAGAACGCCATCCTCTTCGCGGTCAACCTGGCGCTCGCCAAGAACCCCAAGGGGCCGCGCCTGACGATGGCGCTGCTCGAGGAGGGCTGTCGCGCCCAGCTCCGCTACGCCCTCGAGGACCTGACGGTGCGCACCAACACCCGGCTGCGCATCAAGGACATCATCCTGCCGGAGAAGCCCTTCAAGAAGGTGCTCGAGATCATCGCCGCCTGCAAGAACCAGGCGACGGTGCTCAACGCCTGGGGCTTCGGCAAGAAGCTCGTCACCGGCAAGGGCATCACCTGCCTCTTCGACGGCCCGCCCGGTACCGGCAAGACCCTCTGCGCCGAGATCATCAGCGGCGAGCTGAACCGCCCGCTCTATCGCATCAACATCCCCGAGGTCGTCTCCAAGTGGGTCGGTGAGACGGAGAAGAACATCAAGGCGATCTTCCAGCAGGCCCGGATCTCGCACGCGATGTTGCTCTTCGACGAGGCCGACTCCCTCTTCGCCAGCCGCGTCGCCGAGGCCAAGACCGCGACCGATCGCTACGCCAACATGGAGGTCAACCTGCTCCTGCAGGAGATCGAGCGCTTCCCCGGCTTCGTCATATTGACGACCAATTTCTATGGCAGTCTCGACAAGGCCCTCATCCGCCGCATCCAGTTCCGCGTCACCTTCGAGGAGCCCGACGAGGAGGGCCGCGCCCGCATCTGGCGCACCCTGACCCCACCCGAGGCGCCGCTGGCCGAGGACGTCAATTTCGAAAAGCTCGCCAAGCACTTCGAGATGACGGGCGGCATGATCAAGAACGCGATCGTGCGCGCGGCCTACATGTCGTGCGACATCGGCCAACCTATCAACCAGAAGCGCCTCGAGGAGAGCTGCCTCGACGAGTACCAGGCCGCCGGCAAGGTCGCGCGCGACCCGTCCGCGCTGCCGCCGCCGCGCATCGTGATCCCCGATGGCGCCGTCGAGCTGCCGCCCGACTGGCAGGACAAGGGCATCCCGCCCGAGCTCCTCGTCAAGGCGGGCGTCGGTGACGCCGACCTCGGCAAGAACCTGAAGAACGCGCTCAGGCCCGCGCCTGGTCACGGCGACGACGCCCCGCGGCCGAAGGTGCGCCCGATCCCCGGTCTCGTCGACGACTACCCGATCCCGTCCGGCGCCCGCGAGGAGTAGCCCCCTCCCGGCACGGACCTTGCTCGAACCCCGCCCGTACCCGCGAACACGGGCTTGACCATCGGTCGAGTCCCTCGCGGGGGCGAGGGGAAAACGATGCTAACGCATTGGAATCATGGGAAAAAAGCCTTCTGGGGACAGGAGGCGCGGGTGGGGTCGGTTGGCCTCACTTGGGGATTCCCATGCGGGCGCGCGCGCGCTACCCTGCCGCCGACCTCATCAGGATCGAGGTGACGCGTGGTTCTCAAGTCCGACGACCGCTCGCGCAAGACCGGCCCCGACCGCCTGGCAGACCGCCTCGGCGACCAGGGCAAGCGCAAGGACTTCGCCGCCGAGCTCCAGCGCGAGCTCGAGCGCGAGTTCCTCTTCGAGCAGCTCGAGCGCCTGACCGCCGACTTCGCGGACGACCCGGCGCAGATCGGCGGCTACCTCGCCGACCTGGAGATCGCCGGCCTCCTGAGCCCGGCCGACAAGGGCATGATCTTCCGCCGCCTGTGGGAGACCATGGGCCCGGCCTTCGCCGATCAGGCGTTCGGCATGACCGCGCGCGCGCTCGACAGCGGCGACATGCTCGCGGCCGAGATCGCCGAGGACGCCTTCGCCGAGGTCCGCGGCGACCAGGCGATCTTCTCCGACGCCGCCGAGTACGAGCGCGCGCTCGAGGCGACCCGCGCGCTCGAGGCCTTGAGCCGTGCGCTCGGCCTCAAGATCGACGTGCCGCGCCCCGAGCTCAAGCGCCGCCCCGACGACCGCATCCTCGACGTCGATCCCGAGCGCGCCGAGAAGACCCGCGAGATCCTCGGCAGCCTCGGCTCCCAGCTCGGCGTCGACACCGGTCGCCTCGACGTGCGTGTCGACGCCGAGGCGCACGACAAGACCGCCGGTCAGGGCATCTGGGGTCTCATGACCGACGGCACGGTCTTCCTCGATCCCGAGATCTACGACCCCGAGACCTCCGAAGGCCGGCACCTGCTCGCGCACGAGGTGGTGCACGTCGCCCAGCTCGAGAACCGCCTGCGCGGCGCCAACGACGCGCCCGACCTCTTCCAGGCCGAGGCCGAGGCCGACGAGCTCTCGGCCTACTTCGCCGAGACCGGCGACGTCGCTCGCGCACCGCTGGCGTCCCTGGCGGCCTACGACCAGGCGGCTTGCGGTCCGCGCGAGATGACGACGCCGACCCCGCAGGAGCCGACCAGGACCGTCGAGGTGATCCCCGACATCTACGAGCCGGTCGAGGACTGCTTCCCGGTCGATCCGATCCTCTTCAAGGTCGACAAGTTCAAGATCAGCGAGACGACCAACACGGCGCCGACCGCGGTCGAGATCCTCCAGAAGGTCGCTCGCTCGATCAAGGCCTACCCCGAGATCACCAAGATGAAGATCGAGGGTCACACCTCGACCACCGCGACCTGGGATCACAACATGGAGCTCTCGAACAATCGTGCGCACTCGGTGCGCGATTGGCTCGCGGGCGAAGGCGGCGTGACGATCGGCCTCGACGCCGAGGGCTTCGGCGAGAAGGTCGCGCGCGAAGAGACCGGGATCACCGACGACAGCCGCTCGGTCGAGGTCCAGGCCCACCGCAAGGTGATCTACCGCATCGTCGAGGTCGACGGCAAAGCGGTGCCGCCCGGCTGGAAGCCGACCCGCCAGGTCCTGGTCACGCCGGGGCGCACGATCACCCGCTACTACGACGCCGAGGGCAACCTCATCAAGGAGGAGATCGTCGTCAACGGCGCCGCGGGCGCCGAGGTCGCCGAGGGCACGGGGGGCGGCGCCCAGACCGGCACCAACCCGAACCAGTCGGCGCCGGTGGGGCAGGCCAACACCACGACCGGCGGGACCGCGCCCACGCAGGAGCCGGTGCACGAGGTCGAGTCGACGCTGCCCGGCTCCGAGCAGGTCGGGCCCGAGGTCCCGCCGCCGCCGCCGCAACAGGCCGGCAAGAACGAGCTGAACATCCGTCAGAAGGTCAAGTTCCCCAAGCGCAAGAAGAAGGCGGCGGCCCCGCGCCAATATGCCAAGAACACGCTCGGGCTCGGCTGGATGGCGCAAGCCAAGGCCGGTCCGGGCGGGCTCACCTCGACCCAGATCGCGGAGCGCTCACGCTCGGCCGGCGGCGGCGAGCCGATCCCCGACGGTGTGCGCTCGCGCTTCGAGCAGGCCTTCGGCGCGAGCTTCTCCGACGTGCGCATCCACCGCGGCTCGGCGCAGGCGACCGGGATCGGCGCCACCGCATTTGCGCGCGGCACCGACATCCACTTCGCGCCCGGCCGCTTCGATCCGGACTCGTCCTCGGGCCTGGCGACGCTCGGCCACGAGCTCACGCACATCGTGCAGCAGCGCGCCGGCCGCGTCGCGGTGCCGCAGGGCAAGGGCACGCACGTCAACGTCGAGCGCCACCTCGAGGCCGAGGCGGATCTGCTCGGCGCGCGCGCCGCTCGCGGTGAGAGCGTGCACGTGCAGGGCAGCTCGGCCGGGCTCTATTCGCGGGCCGCACGCGGCGAGGCCGATACGATCCAGTACGAGGGCGGGGCCGGCGAGACCGGCGGCGGTGCGCGCCCGACCAAGGCCAAGGTGCGCCTGGCCGGCGTCGACATCGAGGCGAACATGCCGTCGAGCCCGGCCAACCCCGGGCGCATCACCGTCGACTTCAACAAGACCTTCGGCCCGCTCGAGCTCAGGCAGGCGAGCCTCGTCTTCAACGATCAGTGGGAGATCACCGAGGGCCACATCACCGCGGCCGTCAATATCGGCTCGTACGTGCAGTGCGACGATCTCCGCCTCGAGGTGACGCAGAAGACCGGCGGCGACGGCAACAAGTACGCCGAGCTGGCGGCCGTCGTCGACAACGCCCAGTTCAAGGTCGAGGGGCTCCTCGAGAGCACGATCAACCTGCGCCTGGCGACGACCGGCGTCTCCGGCTCGGCCACCGTCAACTTCAACCAGCTCACCCTCGGCCAGGGCATCGCGCTCACCAGCGGCACGCTCGATTTCACGCTCCCCAACGAGGGGCCGGCGACGGTCGGCGGCACCGTCAACGGCACCATCGCGGTCGGCGAGGTCAACCTGAACGTCGAGCTGCGCGGCCGCGCGATGAGCGACGGCAACTTCAGCGCCGGCGCGACGGTGAGCCTCGCCAACCCCGTGCCGGTGCCGGGCGTCGAGGGCGTGACGATCACGTCGGGCTCGATCACCGGCGACTACGTGCACAAGCAGCAGTGGTCGGTCACCGGCAACCTCGGCGTCAACGTGCGCGACTGGGTCCAGGCCGACATCAGCGCGACCTACACCCAGCCCGCCTCGGGCGGCGAGGGCGGCGATCAGCCCGCGCAGTGGGAGCTCAACGGCATCCTGCGCCAGCTCCAGCCCTACAGCGTCGGCGAGGGCGAAAACGCCCTGGCGTTCACCAACGGCGAGCTCGACTTTCACTTCAAGAACGGCGAGTTCCTCAAGGTCGCCGCCAAGGCCGACTACGAGACGACCAACTGGAAGGGCAACATCTCCGGCACCTTCGACGTGCCGCAGACCAAATTGACCGCCAAGGGCACGATCACCCTCAAACCTCCAGAACTGCCCATAGGCACGACCGGGATAAAATTCACCAAGGTCGAGGCCCAGGTCGACGTCAAGGACAACGAGCTCGAGAAGATCCAGGGTGGCTTCACGGTCGTGTTCCCGTACCAGGAACAAGACACCTTCGAGCTCAAGGGCACCGACGTCTTCTACGTCGTCAAGGACAGCAAGGTCACCGGCACCGCGACAGTGACCACGCTCAGACAGCTCGACTTCGGCGATCCAGCGGGCTACTCCGCCTCGGTCAAGCAGGGCGCGGTCGGCGAGCTCTCGGTCGCCGACAACAAGCTCCTCGGGATCTCCGGCGGATTGTCCTTCGAGGTCAAACACGCCGGCGCCAAGCTCGGCGACGGCACCGTCGACATCAACTTCGACGGGCCGACCCAGAAGCTCAACGCCACCGCCAAGTTCACGCTCACGACCGAGAACGGCTTCGGCGTGCCCGATCGCGTGACCGGTCCGGTGATGCTGCTCCCGGGCGGACAATTCACACTCACCATAGAGAACAGCGCGCTCGGATCGGCGAGCGTGCGCGGTGTCAAATTCGAGGTCAAACAGGCCGGTGAGGGCGCCACCGGCAAGATCGCCGGCGAGGTCAACGGCGACTACAGCTTCAAGAACTCGAAGCTCACCGCGACCGGCAACGCCCAGATCAAGGGCGACTGGCCGCTGAGCCCGGTCGACGGCGTCACGCTGACCTTCAAGGAAGGTGGCAATATCGATATTGCCATCACCGACAGCAAGCTGACGCGCGTCAACGGCGACTTCCCCTACAAGTGCGACATCGGCGCGCGTGGGCAGATCCCGGAGATCAAGCTCGAGGGCAACCTCAACGGCGACTACTCCGACGAGAACAAGAAGTTCAGCGGCGCGCTGACCGGCGAGCTCAAGAACAACGTCGACATCCCGGTCAACGAGGACAAGATCACGATCAAGTCCGGCTCGACCTTCAAGGCGACGGTCGCCAACTCGGCGCCCGCGGACTTCACCGTCGCCTTCGACGTCGACTACTACCGCAAGGGCGAGCTCTTCCTGCAAGGGCACGTCGAAAAGGCCAATTACGACTTCAAGAACGGGCACTTCGGCTTCAAGGGCGATCTGACGCTCAAGGCGAAGATCGAGAAGCAGACCGAAGACGGCAAGTGGAAGTTCGTCGTGCAGCCCGGCAGCAAGGTCGGGGTCGAGGTCGAGGAGAGCAAGCTCAAGCTCATCACCGGGCAGATCGACTTCGAGGTGCACGATGCCACCGGGGCCTTGCTCACAGGCCATTTAACCGAAGCAGAGGTCGACGTACAAAAGCTCGAGTTCTCGGGCAAGCTCGACGTGCACCTGGCGCGTGACCTCGCCTACCCGCGCTCGCCGACCGGCGGCGAGGAGGCCCCCAAGGGCGAGCCCCCGGTGCAGGCGGTCGCCAAGAAGGACGTCTCGCACGTCTGGGGCGTGGTCACGCGCAACGCGCTGTCCGAGATCGGCGCCAAGCTCGTCTTCGGCGTCAACCTCGGGGGCGTGGAGTATGGCGCGGGCGAGCTCTCGGGCACGCTCGACATGAAGCAGTTCCAGTTCGACGGCACCGGCAAGATCAACCTGGTGCGCGACCTGGTGCTCGGCGGCGACGAGACCAACGCCGAGGGCGACAAGATCGCGACCTGGCACCTCTGCTTCCCCGCTGGTCAGGGCCTCGACATGAAGGTCACCAAGAACCAGCTCGACGAAGCGAACATAAAACTCAGCGGACAGCTCCTGCACAACAGCGAGGTCGTCGCCACCGGCGCGGTCAACGGGCGCTACAAGCTCGGCGAGACCAAGGGCTTCAACGGCGAGATCAACGCCAACGTCATCAAGGACGTCGATCTCACGCAGGACGAGCGCTTCAAGTACTGGCTCGAGATCGGCTCGAGCTTCAAGACCGTCATCACCGCCAACGCCATCGCGAGCGCCAACGGCGCCTTCAAGGTCCGCCTCGACGAGATCCCCAACGGCAACAAGCAGGCGGTGCGCGTCGGCTTCTCCGGCGACTACACCAAGGGCGTCGGCTTCAAGGCCGAGGGCAAGATCGAGGTCTTGAACGACCTCAAGGTCGGCGAGGGCGAGGAGTTCAAGTTCTTCATCGCCCAGGGCTCGAGCGGCGGCGCGTCGATCAGCGGCTTCAAGGTCACACGACTACACGGAAACCTCGATCTCAACGTCGACAAGGGCGACGCCAAGTTCGCCAAGGGCCAGTTCAACCTCGACTACAACCACACCGACACCAACGCCAAGCTCAACTGCGACGGCAAGGTCGAGCTCCTGGCGCGGACCGACGTCTCCGGCGAAGGCGAGTCCGACTGGAAGTTCTTCCTGTGTCCGGCGACAGGCATCGCCTTCAAGGTCACCAACAGCGACCTGGACTGGGTCAAGGGACAGATCAACTTCGCCAGCGAGTTCAAGGGCGGCGAGGTCATCACCGGCAACGTCAACGTCGAGTACTTCCACAAGCCGCACCCCGAGGTCTTCGCCAAGGGGCAGATCCAGGTCACCAACGAGATCCCGGTCGGCGAGCTCAAGGGCTACAAGTTCATCGTCGAGCCCTCGACGGGCGCGAGCTTCGACGTCAAGCACAGCGACCTCTACGAGCTCAGCGCCGGCATCAAGGTACGCATCGAGGACAAGTCGCCGCTGGCGCGGGTCGAGCTGCAGGGCACCTTCAAGAACAAGCCGGAGCAGCGCTTCGACGGCACCGGCACCATCGAGCTGATCCGCGACGTCGAGGTCGGCGCGAGCGACGACGGCAAGTACAAGTTCAACGTGCTCAAGGGCACCGGCGCGTCCGCCAAGCTCAACAACTCCAAGCTCGAGGAGATCAAGGGCACGCTCAGCGCGAACATCTGCGACGAGAGCGAGTTCGCGAAGTTCGACGGCACGATCACCGCGACGAAAGCCGAAGACAGATGGCGCATTACCGCCGAGAACGTCAGTCTCAAGGTCAATCGCGACAAGGAGTTCGACGTCGCTGGCGAGTGGAAGGTGACGCTGCTCGACACGAGCGGCGGTGACCTCACCGTCAGGAACAACAAGCTCGAGCGCGTCGGCGGCACCATCCTCGTCAAGGTCGACAAGGGCGAAAAGCTCAGCGCCAAGATCACGCTCGGCGGGGAGTACACGCCGGGCAACGGCTTCACCGGCCAGGGCAAGGCGGAGCTCCTCACCGATTACGAGGTCGGCCAGAAGGCACCGTACGGCTTCCACCTCGTCAAGGGCGGCACCGAGGCGGTGATCGACATCGCCAAGTCGGCGCTGACGCACGTCGGCGGCAAGGTGAACTTCAAGGTCACCGAAGACTCGAAGGACTTCGTGACCGGCAACGCGTCGGTCGACTACGACGTCACCAAGGGGATCCTGACAGAAGCCAAGGGCTCCGGGCAGCTCGCCAACGACAAGACCCTCGGCACCTACGCGGGCTTCACGCTGGTCGCGGTCAAGGGCAGCAACGCCGACTTCCTCGCGCAGAACGGATCGCTCATCCGCATCGGCGGCGAGCTCAACCTGCGGGTCGACGAGAGCGGCAAGGAGCTGGCGCGCGGCTCGGTCAAGGCCGACTTCGACGTCAAGGGCTCGAAGTTCACCGGCTCGGGCGAGGTCACGCTGACGCGCGACTACGGCGTCAGCGCGCAGGGCCTCAACGGGCACGGCCAACCGGAGAGCTGGGGGCTCGCCTTCAAGGCCCAATCGAAGCTATCGCTATCGATCAAAGAGAACGTCTTCGAGACGGCGCACATCGACATCGCGGCCGTCGGCTATCACAACACGCAGGCGTGCGCCGACGGGCGCATCGTCGCCGACTACAAGGTCGGCGATCCCAACGGCGTCACCGGCAAGCTCAACCTCAACGTGACGCGGCGCGTGCCGTTGCTGGAAGGCTCGGGGCGCTTCGACTACCACGTCGACACCGGCACGAGCTTCGAGGGCCAGGCCGAGAAGGGCTCGGTCAAGAGCTTCAAGGGGCTCGTCAAGCTCGTCGCGACCGAGGCGAGCAAGGACAAGGTCACCGTCGACGTCAACGCGACCTACACCGCCGGCAAGGGCGTCGACGGCAGCGGCCAGATCAAGGTCGTCTCGCCGATCCTGATCAAGGAGGGCGGCGAGTGGAAGCTGTGGCTCGACGAAGGATCGGGCGGTAACGGCTCGATCAAGAACTCCGGCCTGGAGGAGGTCGGCGGTCAGGTCAAGATACGGGTCGACAAGAAGGGCACGCCCTTCGCGACCGGCGACTTCACCGCCAGCTACAAGGTCAGCGAAGGGACCAACGCGCAGACCACCGCCAAGGGCACGGTCCAGCTGATCGGCAAGGTCGACGTCACCCCGAGCCGCGGCGGCGAGTTCAAGGTCTTCCTGACAGCAGGCACCGGCATCGAGGCCTCCGTCAAGAACGGCGACCTCGAATACATCGATGGCAAGATCAACGGCGAGCTCCACTGGAAGAGCGCGCCGCTGGCGAGGTTCGACCTGCAGGCGAAGTACGACGCGACCGGCGAGGGCGACTTCTCGGGCGACGGCAAGCTCGAGACGATCGCGCCGGTCAAGATCATCGCCTTTGCGGGCTACACGCTCTACCTCGGGGTCGGGGCCAACATCACCGGCAGCGTCAAGCACTTCGCGCTCCACGAGCTCACCGCCAACATCCCCCTCGAGCTGCACAAGCCGGCCGGCGTCTGCGTGGTGCAGGCGAGTCTCGAAGGCAAATACAAGCACGCCGAAAAGGACTTCGAAGGCACCGGCAAGGCGGAGGTGCTCAAGCAGATCACCATCGCCGAGGGCGTGGGCAGCAAGGGGTACAGCTTCTATCTGGAGCCGAGCTCCGGGGTGACCGTCGACGTCAAGGCGAACTCGCTCAAGGAGGTGACGGGCACGCTCGTCGTCCTGGTCTCGGATGCGCCTGGACCGGCGGCCGGCTTCTTGAAAGCCACCGCCAAGGCGACCTATCGGGGTGGTGACCAGCCGACCGTCGACGTCGACGGCAAGCTCGAGGTGATCCGCTCGAAGGAGATGCTCTCGACCAAGGCCGGCTACGTCGTCTGGCTGGCCAAGGGGTCCGAAGCGACCGTCAACGTAACAGCCAACGAGCTCACCCGCATCGGCGGCAAGGCCAACGTCGACGTCAAGAAGGGCGGCACCGACTTCGTCAAGATCGGGCTGCAAGGCGAATACACGCCCGATGCGGGGTTCAGCGGCAAGGGCACGGCGGAGCTGTGTACCGAGTGGGAGATCGCGTCGACGAAGATCGGCGAGGACACCTACACCGTCTGGGTCACCAAGGGCACCGGGGCCGAGATCACGCTGGCGTCGAGCGACATCAAACACGTCGGCGGCAGCGTCAACGCGATGATCCGCGATGCACCGAGCGAAGCCGGCAACTTCATCAAGATCGAGGCGAAGGCGGACTACGACTTCCCGGGCAAGAACTTCAGCGGCTCGGGCTCGATCACCGTGCTCAAACCGAAGAAGCTCGCGACCTTCAGCGGTGAGCAGCTCTGGCTGGCCGAGGGCAGCGGTGCGTCCGGCTCGGTGTCGAACAACAACCTGCAGAAGGTCAGTGGCAATCTCAACCTGCAGCTCAAGGACGAGAAGATAGGCCACTGGCTCTCGTGCACGCTCGAAGGCGGCTTCGACGCCGCTGGTGGCACGGGCTTCTCCGGCAAGGGCTCGGTGACGGTCCACAAGGACAAACAGCTCGCAGAGCTGGCAGGTTATAAATTCGTACTGGCAGAAGGAGCAGGCGCAAAAGCGGTCATCGCCGAGAACAAGCTGACCGAGGTCAACGGCCAGGTGCCGTTCAAGGTCTACGACAACAAGTCCGAGCCACTGATAACAGGCAAGGCAGAAGGCCACTACTACTCGACGTCGAAGAAGTTCAGCGGCAGCGGTGAGGTCTATCTCGGGCGCGACATCGAGTTCGAGATCGGCGGCGGCAAGCTCGTCTTCAAGAAGGGCTCGGGCGGTGGCGGCAAGGTCACCGACAACGAGCTCAGAGAGCTGACAGGTACCCTCAAGGTCGACATACACGACTCCAAGGGGCCGATGGTCGGGCTCGAGGCCAGCGGCAAATTCAACGCGGTCACCAAGACCCTCGAACGGGTGGAGGGATCGGCCAAGCTGCTACGACCGATCGAGGTAGGCGGAGAAGGAGACAACGCCTTCCTCCGCATCACGCAGCTCTCGGGCTCGGCGCTGGTCGAGAACAACGAGCTCAAGAAGATAGAGGGCAGCCTCGATCTCGTCCTGCCCAAGCTCAACAACATGAAGGGCCACTTCGAGGGTGGCTGGCAGAAGACGCAGAGCGAGGACCTCTTCTGGGGCAAGGGCTGGATCGACTTCACCCTCTTCAAGGACGAGGCGAAGGGCCGCTCGGTCAGCGGCAAGATCGACGGCGAGTACTTCAAGAACGGCGACTTCAAGGTCAAAGGCGAGGTCCAGTACAAGCTCAATCACATGATCGGCGGCACCATAGGTGTAGAAGTCGATCAGAACCTCGATCCGATCCTCAGTGGCACATTGGAGATAACCGATGTGACACTCGTGCAGGGGCGTGATCTATTCAAATGGAGTAAAGACTTCACCCTGATAAAACAGACCGTGATGGCGGGCCCGGTGCCGATCGCCATCCAGGGTGGCGTCTTCATCGGGCTCGGCCTGGGCATGCTGCCGCTGACCTTCAGCGCCTCGGTCGGCATATCCAATTTCAGACCACTGAGTAGTAAGAGTCAGGTACCAGACTTCTTCGCCAAGGCGCAGCTGGACACGGGCCTGCGCTTCAACGCCAAGCTCTGCCCGTGGTTCTCGGTCGGCGTCGGCGTCGGCGGTGTGGCGAGCGCGGGCATCGCCCTGCAAGGGGAGGCGGGCCTCGGCGTCGACGTCAAGGTCACACCCTACGCAACACTCAAAGGCCAGGGAGGCGTATACTCCGGCGCACTCGGGCTCGGGCTCAAGGTCATCGGCAGCGGCAACCTCGCGCTCACGCCGAAGCTCTATGCCGAGCTGCTCTCGAAGAAGTGGGACTACGACCTGCCCGGGCTCAACCACCCGCTCGGGGAGCTCTTCAGTTTCGGCTACAACTTCGAGTTCCCATTCGGCGATCAGCCGGCCGCACCGACCGAGGGTGGCGCGGGCGCGGCGCCGCCGACCGACGCTCCGGCGAAGTCGACCAAGAGCGAGGGACGCGAGACGGCACCGCCGGCCGATCCGACGGTCAGCGGCGCGCCCAATCGTCCGGGCGCGGTGCCGGGCGGTCCGGATCTGAACCAGGGGAACAACGACAGCAAGGAGGCCGGGGCCAAAGACGATCCGATGGCGGACCTCATGTCGAAGCTCGACGAGGTCACGTCCTACGGCGAGAAGATCGGCAACATCGCCGCGGTCGGCGGTGAGATGGTGAGCGCCCTGATGTTCGTCGCGACACTGGGCCTGCCCGCGGGCCTCGTGGTGGCGGTCGGACAGATCGCCTACAAGTTCGCGATAGGCGAGCTGACATTCGCCAAGATAGAACAGGCAGGGCGAGATCTGTGGTCGTTCATCCAGATGATCGATCTCTCGATGCTCACGCGGCTCCTGCCCGACTGGCTCGTCTCGCTCTGGAACTACATCAAGGACAAGAGCCTCGACGATCTCCTCTGCGAGATGATCGACTGGATCGCGGACACCCTGAACGACTGGTTCCCGTCCGCCTCGCCGGTGGTCGACGTCATCCGCGAGGAGGGCAAGAACGTCGTCAGGGCGATGGGCAGCATCGTGCGCGCGGTCATCAGCGGCTCGATCCCGTCCCTCGACGACTTCCTGACGATCGCCCGCGGTCTGGGCGGCGGGATCGCGATCGCGGTGGCCGAGATGCTCGCGTCGATGGCGGCCGAGGCCGTGGCCGATGCCGCCGGCGCGGTGGTCGACTTCGTGGCGAGCTTGTGGTGATGCGGTAGCGATCGGGTCGGGCTCGCTCGAGCCGCATCGCTTTGGCAGGTCAGCTTCTCATGAGGAGTGCAGGAAGCGAGGAAGGCAGGAGTTCCTCGCTTCCTCACTTCCTGGTTTCCTCAGATACGGATCTGTCCACTTCAGTCGGGCAGGTCGTCGAGCGCGTGCAGGACGCGCTCGGCGCGCTCGGCCGCGCGCGGCTCGTCGGCGTCGTTCGCGGCGGCGAGGGCAGCGTCGGCGGCTTCGCGCGCGTCGTCGTGCTCGCCGAAGAGGAGGTCGCGCTCGGCCTCGAAGGCGCGCACCATGGCCGAGAGGCGCGGGTCGCCGAGGCCCATGGCGAGCGAGGCGGCGTGCTCGATGTGCACGGCGCGCCAGTCCGAGCGCGGCGCGAGCTCGGAGAGCGCGAGGTGGGTCATCGCGAGCTCGGCGGCGCGGCCGTGCGCGGCGAGCGTGTCGGCGGTGGCGCCGAGCGCGGTGTAGGGATCGGCAGCGCCCGCGGGCGGGATCGGGAGCGGGCGACGCGGCGGGTCGGCGAGGAAGGCCTGAGCGCGTTCGCGCAGCGCGGGCGACAGGCGCGGCAAGAGCGGGCGCAGCGCGGTGTGGGAGCCGGCGAGGAGCCAGATCTCGGCGAGCAGGTCGGGCTGTTGGGAGGCGGGCAGCTGATCGACGAGCGCGAGCGCAGTGGTGGCGTCGCCGGTGTCGAGGGCGCGGCGCGCCATGAGGGTGTTCATCACGGCGGCGTCGCAGGGATCGCTGGTGAGATCGGACATGCCGGGGGATGGTAGCCGATCGTGAGGCTCCTGTCGGGGGGGAGCGCGGGGCGCGGGTGGGGGAGCGGGAGCGGGAGCGGGAGGGGGAGCGGGCACGGGAGCGGGAGCGGGCACGGGCACGGGCACGGGCACGGGCACGGGAGCGGGGGGAGGGGGAGGGGGGCAAGTTCCGGGTGGCAGGGGCGGGGCGGGTGGTGCATCATGCGCGGCCATGAAGGCTCTTGCGACGGTAGCGGCCGAGATCCCGAACGTATTCGTCAGCGTCAACCCGGCGAACGGGCGCGAGCTGTCGCGCACCGACGCGCTCGGGTCCGAGGCGATCGAACAGGCGCTCGCGCGCGCCGAGGCCGAGGCGCTCCGCTGGCGCGAGGTCGCGCTCGCCGAGCGCGCGGCGCTGTTGACCGAGCTCGCGCGCCAGACCGAGCTGGCGCAGAAGGACCTGGCGGCGCTCATGTCGCGCGAGGTCGGCAAGCCGTTCCGCGAGGCGCTGGGCGAGCTGCGCAAGTGCGCGTGGACCGCGCGCCACTTCGCCGAGCAGGGGCCGGCGATGCTGGCCGACGAGACCGTGCCGACCGACGCGCGTACGAGCTTCGTCACGCACCGGCCGCTCGGCGTGATCCTGGCGATCATGCCGTGGAACTTCCCGTTCTGGCAGGTTTTTCGCTTCGCGAACCCGGCGATCCTGGCCGGCAACGTCGTGCTGCTCAAGCACGCGCCGGCGACGATGGGCTGCTCGGCGGCGATCGAGGCGCTCTTCAGGAAGGCCGGCGCGGCGCGAGGACTCCTGCAGCACCTGCCGATCACCGTCGACGAGGTCGCGCGGCTCATCGCCGATCCGCGCGTCAGGGCGGTGACGGTGACCGGCTCGACCCGGGCCGGACGCGCGGTGGCGAGCCTCGCCGGGCAGCACCTCAAGCCGTGCGTGCTCGAGCTCGGGGGCAGCGACCCCTTCATCGTGATGCCGTCGGCCGATCTCGATCTCGCGGTCGAGGCCGCGGTGGCGGCGCGCGTGCAGAACAACGGGCAGTCGTGCATCGCCGCCAAGCGCTTCATCGTGCACGAGGCGGTGGCCGAGCCGTTCGAGGAGCGCTTCGTCGCGGCGATGTCCCGGCTCAGGGTCGGCGATCCGATGGACGAGTCGGTCGCGGTCGGGCCGCTGGCGTCGGCGCGGGCGCGCGAGACCCTGCACGACCAGGTGCTGCGCTCGGTGGCGGCCGGGGCGAAGCTCCTGCTCGGCGGCAAGCCGATGGCCGGGCCGGGCTTCTTCTATCCGCCGACGGTGCTCGCCGAGGTACCGGCGCACGCACCCGCGGCGAACGAAGAGATCTTCGGCCCGGTGGCGGCGCTCTTCAGGGTGGCCGATCTCGCCGAGGCGCTGCGCGTCGCCAACCGCACGAGCTATGGCCTCTCCGCATCGATCTGGACCCAGAGCGACGCCGAGGCCGGCGACGCGGTGCGCGCCATCGAGGCCGGCAGCGTCTTCGTCAACGGCATGCCCAAGTCCGATCCGCGACTGCCGTTCGGCGGCGTCAAGGACTCGGGCTTCGGCCGTGAGCTGGGACGCGACGGGCTCTTGGCGTTCACCAGCGCGCGCGCGATCTGGATGAGGTAGACACCGGACGCACCGGTTCGGGTCGCAGGATTGGGAGGGCAGATGAAGTCGTGCCTCGCCGCGTTGTTCATGTGCGCGTCGGTGGTGCCGGCGTGGGCGCAGCTTCCGGGGATCCCGGGGGCCGGCCAGCCCGAGGCCGCGTCGGAGAAGGAGCCGGTGCCGGAGGAGCGGCGCTCGGCGCGGGCGACGATGCGCACCTTCCTCGACTCGGCGGTGGCGGCGGCGCAGACCGGCGACGAGAGCCTGCTCGACAAGGCCGCGGCGTGCCTCGATCTCAGCGAGATCCCGGCCGGGCTGAGGCAGGAGGTCGGGCGCGATCTGGCGATCAAGCTCAAGGAGGCGATCGATCGCATCCGCTACGTCGTCTACACCAACGTGCCCGACCGGACCGACGGCGAGCCGTGGGTGTTTCACACCGAGCCGGCGATCGGCGCCGAGATCGTCATCGGTCGCAACGCCGGCGGGGAGTGGCTCTTCACCGCGAAGACGGTGAGCCGCATCGAGGACCTGCATCGGCACCTCGAGGAGCTGCCCAAGGTCGCCGGGGTCGGCGGATCGGGTCTCGAGATGTCACCGACCCTGTGGCTGCGCGCGCAGATGCCGCCCGAGCTGCGCCACAAGGGCTTCCTCTTCGAGCACTGGCAGTGGCTCGGGATCCTGGTGCTCATCGTGCTCGGCTGGATCGTCGCGCGCCTCGCGCGGCTCATCCTGCATGGGCCGGTGCAGAAGATCCTCGAGCGGCGGGACTGGGTGGTGCCGCGGGACAAGGTCTGGCGCCTCCTGCAGCCGACCGGCTTCGTCGCGACCGCGGTCCTGTGGTGGATCGGCCTGCGGCTCCTCGGGCTGCCGCCAGACGTCCAGGTCGCGGCGCTCCTGGTGGTGAAGTTCATGGTCGCGTTCGGCGTCGTGCGCACGGCCTTCCGCTTCATCGACATCGTCTCGTGGATCCTCGGCGCCAAGGCCGAGAAGACGCAGACGCGCTTCGATGACCTGATCGTCCCGTTCTTCGACAAGAGCGCCAAGGTCGTCGTCGTCGCCATCGGCATCGTCTTCATCGCCGACGTGCTCGGGATCTCGCCGACATCGCTGCTCGCCGGCCTGGGGATCGGCGGCCTCGCGGTCGCGCTCGCCGCGCAGGACATGGTCAAGAACCTGTTCGGCTCGCTGACGGTGCTCCTCGATCGGCCCTTCGAGATCGGCGACGACGTCAAGATCGGCAGCGACATCGTCGGCACCGTCGAGCAGGTCGGCTTCCGCTCGACGCGCGTGCGCACGTGGGAGAACACGCTCATTACCGTGCCCAACGGCAACCTGATCTCGGCCAACGTCGACAACCTCGGCCGCCGCACCTACTGGCGTTATCGCGCGCTGATCAACCTCGAGTACCAGACGCCGCCCGAGCGGGTGCACGCCTTCTGCGAGGGGCTGCGCGAGCTGGTCCTGCAGCACCCGCAGACGCGCAAGGAGGTGATCCACGCCGGTCTGCACGAGCTCGGCGCGAGCTCGCTCGACGTGCTCTTCATCTGCCACTTCGCCGTCGTGACCGGCGCAGAGCACATCAAGGCGCGCCATCGCCTGCTGCTCGACGTCGTCACACTGGCGAGCCGGCTCGGGGTCGAGTTCGCCTTCCCGACGCGCACGCTGCACATGCTGCCGGTCGATCCCGGCGCGAAGAAGACGCCGCTGTCGATCCACGGCGTCGAGGTGCTGACGGAGGCCGAGCGCATCGGCAAGGCCGAGGCGATGGCGATCGTCGGGGCGCGCGCCGTGAGGGAGAGCGAGGCCGAGCCCGCGGACTGAGCGATTGTCGCCAGGTCGGCTGCGGCGAACGGTCGTGCGTGACTGGCCGTAGGCGTCCCGCGTGCGCATGCTTGGGCCGGCTCGTACCGCGAGGAGGAGCGACCATGAACCGAACGGAGATCCGCCGCGAGCTCGACGCGCCCTATGACGAGGTGCTGGCGCGCGTGCCCGACGCGCTGGCCAGCGAAGGCTTCGGCGTGCTGACGCGCATCGACATGCGCGACACCTTCGCCAAGAAGCTCGGCGTCGAGTTCAGGCGCTACACCATCCTGGGCGCCTGCAACCCGCCGCTGGCGCACCAGGCGCTGTCGGCCGAGCTCGAGGTCGGCCTCATGCTGCCGTGCAACGTCATCGTCTACGAGGGCGAAGGCGGCAGAACGACGGTGGCCGCCATCGATCCGATGAGCACCGTCGCCGCCGGTCACCCCGGCCTCGAGCCGATCGCGCGCAGCGTCCGTGAGAAGCTCGCCAGCGCGCTCGCCCGTCTCGCCTGAGATGGGGCATGGCCGCTTCCGGGCCGTGAACCGGAACGCTTTGACCGTTCAGCGCGATCGGGTAGCGTGACGCTCATGAGACAGCGCTTCGCGTCGATCGTCATCCTCGTCGGCACCCTGCCCGCGCCCGCCTGCATCGGTGATGAGCGCCGAGCGGGCGACGACACCACGATCGCCGACACGACGAGCGATCTCGAGGACGGCCTCGATCGCTTCGACACGCGAGAGACGGCAGCCGACAGCGCGCCCGATACGCCGGACGCGCCCGACACGATCGGCGCGACGTGCCAGAGCGCGAGCGATTGCCTCGGCGCGCTGCCCGTCTGCCAGCGCTGGTCGTGCGAAGGCACGTGCAAGGTGGTGCTCTCGCCCGACGAGGAGCCGTGCGAGGACGAGAGCGTCTGCACCGCAACCGGTCGCTGCCGGAGTGGGGTCTGTGAGCCGGGCGCGGCCCTGACCTGCGAGGCGCCCGTCTGCTACCGCCCGGTCTGCGACCCGGTCGCAGGCTGCGGCACCGAGCTCGTGCCCGGCGGCTTCTGCTTCGTCGAAGACGGCGTCGCCTGGGGGACCTGCGACGGCACGCGCATGGCGCCGATCGACACCTGCACCGACGATGGTTGCCGCGACGCGCTGACCGCGCCCGCCACGCCGCTGCCCAAGGACCTCGTGCTCGGGGACTGGTTCTCGGTCCTGCAGATCGCGGCGGGGACCACACCCTTCGGTGTCGCGGGCGCGGGACGCTTCTCCGACAGCGGCCAGTTCGTCGGCTCCGTCAAAGGCGAGCAGACCGAGCTGCCGTTCTCGCTCCTGGGTACCTGGTGTCTCGACGCAGAGCTCGGGGTTGCGTTCTCGGCGGCGCCCATCCAGGTGGTCGGCCAGGTCAGCCCCGACGGCAACCGCTTCGGCGGAAGCGGCAGCGGCGGCGAGGACGTGCTCGTCGCCGTGCGTCCGCGCGGCGCGGTCGCCGAGGTGCACGGCGCCTACGCGGCGGTCCTCACCCGGCTCGACGATCAAGGCCGGCTCCTCACGTTCGCCGGGGCGCTCACCTTCGAGCGCGGCTGCATCGTCGAGGATGGCGCTTTCCAGAGTGATTTCGAATTATTGGAGGTCCAGGCCGGAACCTGTGTGCCGCCGCCGGACAGCCAGGGCCTGGTCGCCTTCGGGGTGATGGTCACGGTCGGAGCGACATCCGTGCCGCTCGCGCTGCGCGGCGCGATCGGCGACGACGGCGATGTGCTCGTGCTGAGCCGCGAAAAGGCCGATCGCTCGCTCGCCTTCGGCATGCTCTTGGCGGTGCGCCTCGCCGGGGCGTCCGACCAGGATGCTCGCGCCTCGCGCTGGGTCTTCGCCATGCAGGAGCGCAAGGCGGACATGATGGCGCACCTCGGCTTTGCCGGCGCGCTGACGATCGAGGAAGGGCGGGTGATCAACGGCGTCGTCGGCGACGAGCCGCTCCTGGGCGAGCGGATCCTGGTCGACTCGCTCGGGCGCTTCGTGCTCGACGTGCGCTCGCCGAGCTCGCGGCGCCTCTTCACCGGCTACCTCACGCCCAAGCGCGACTTCGGCTTCTTCTACGAGGTCGAGCGACCCGACGACGGCCTCGGCGGCGTCGAGGACGTGAGCGAGACACCGAGCGGGGCGTCGTTCGGCGTCATCGTGCGCCGCGGCGAGTGAGGCCCTTCAGCCGCGGCGCCCGGCGACGATCTTGACGAAGCTCTTGCCGTGCAGCTCGTCGAGCGTGAGCCCGGTCGCGGTCGCCTCGTCCTCGCTGATCGCGCCGCAGTTGAGCGCGCGCAGGAAGTAGTTCAGGAGGCCCTGGCCGGTGGCGGCGTCGTCGAAGGTGTCGCCGTGCAGGGTGGCCTGGGCGGCGGCCTTGACGAAGCTCTGCAGGCGGCTCGCGGCCTGGTCGAGCGACTCGAGGAAGAAGGCGTAGACCGCGGCGTAGCGCGCGACGAGCTGGCCCGGGTGCAGGTCCCAGCCCTGGTAGATCCCGCGGCGCAGCGCGTGCCAGACGTTGTCGTAGGCGATCTTCCAGGCGCGGTGAGCGGCCTTGCGGTTGGCGGCGACCTGCTCGTCCGTGAGCGTCTCGCCGGCCTTGGCGCGGAAGACCGGCACCGGCATGATCGTGGTGGCACCGTCGGACATCCAGATCCCGGTCTGGCCGAGCGCGACCTGCATCACGTGCGTCGCGAAGTCGCAGGCCGGGTGGTCGATCGCCTGATAGGCGGCGGTGACGTTGCAGCTCGCGGTGTAGTCGTAGGTGCCGAAGTGGCAGCCGCGCACGCGGCCCTTGCCGGCGCGCACGAGGCCGGAGATCGCGACCTTGCCCTCGAGGTCGATGATCGACTGGGTCGTCTCGATCATGAGCTCCATCTGGAGCGCGCCGGCGGAAAAACCCAGGCGCTCCTCGAGGAGCTCGAAGGCGTGCACCAGCGCCTCGACCTGCGCGGGGTGGGTGACCTTGGGCAGCGTGACGACGAAGTTGTCGGGCAGCTTCTTGTCGGTCAGCGGCGCGAGCGTCGTCAGGAAGATGTCGAGGGTGCGCAGCGCGCGCGTGGCGAGCTCTTCGCTGAGCGGCTTGATGCGGATCCCGAGGAAGGGCGGCAGCGTGCCCGCGGCCATGCCCTTGGCGGTCTCGCCGGCGGCGATGGCGGCCTGGCCGTCTTCCTCGGCGTCGGGGCGGTTGCCGTAGCCGTCCTCGAAGTCGATGCGGAAGTCCTCGAGCGCCTCGTGGTCGAGCTTCTGCTTGACGCGCACGAAGACCTTGGCGGCGAGGTCCTGGTCGGCGATCCCGAAGGCGCCGGCGAAGGTCTCGACGTCGGGCGCGTTCTCGGCGAGGTGACGCAGCGCGAGGCCGGCCATCTTCTTGGCGAGGTCCGCCTTGAAGAGGTTGGCGCCGCCGTAGACGGTGTGCACCGGCTGGCGGCGCGCCGACTCGCCGGGATAGGCCTGCGAGAAGGCGTGGTTGGCGGCGTCGAGGCGAGCGCGCAGCGGGGCGAGGAGCTCGGGGGTCAAGGTCGTCATGGTGTCCTTCCCAGGGGTTGGCGTCACGGCGGGTGCGTCGGTTCAGCTGCCGCGATAGGTCGACAGGCCGTAGGGCGAGAGCAGGAGCGGCACGTGGTAATGCTGGTCCTCGGTCACATCGAAGACGATCGGCGCGTAGGGGTAGAAGCCCTGGCCGTGCTCGCGCTGGAGGTAGGGGCCGGTGGAAAAGGTGATGCGGTAGGTCCCGCGCGCGAGGCCGTCAGGGCTCAAGGTCGCCTTGGGCACGCGGCCGTCGTCGTCGGTGACGGCGGCGGCGACCTCCTGGAACGTGCCGGCGGGGTCGAGGCGCTCGAGGGTGACGCCGAGGCCTCTGGCGGGGCGGCCGAGCGCGGTGTCGAGGACGTGGGTCGAGAGCGAGGCCATGGCTGATTGCTCCGCGGGTGAGTCGTGTGGTTCAGAGCGCCGCCAGGCGCAGGTGGGTGATCTTCTTCTGTTCGGCCGCGCAGTTGGCGAGCTCTTGCGGCGGATCGAGATCGATGCGCGCCTCGAGGAGCGCGAGCATCTCGGCGGCGCTCTTGCCGGTGGCACACACGATGAAGATGTGGCCGTGGCGCGCTTCGTAGGCCTGGTTCTGCGCGAAGAGGCGCTCGATCACCGCCTCGTTCGCGGTGGCCATGGCGCTGCCCTGCTCTTTTTCGGAGAGCTCTCCCGAGGCGGCGAAGCGCTCGCGCAGGCGCGAGACGTCACCGATGCGCGGGTGGTGCGCGAAGGCCTCGAGCCAGTCGGACTCGGTCAGCGTCGCGAACGCGCGCTCCGCGGCGGACAGGACGGCGGCTTCGTCGGGAAACGGCGCCGCGGCGAGCATCGCCTCGACCCAGCGGCGTGCACCGCAGCAGCGGGCAAGGAACGCCTCGAGCTCGGGGCGCGAGAGCCCGGCCAGCGCCGCGACGTTCACGCGCCCTCCAGGTCGGCGAAGAGGCGAAGGCGCGAGACACCTCCGTCGGGGTTGATCACCAGGCGCACGTGGGTGACCGGTCCGAGATCCGCGAGCTCGTGGGTGAAGACGTGGGTCTGGTGCGGCTCGACTGGCTGATCGGGCAGGAGTGTCTTCCACGGAGCGTCCGGCGGCGGCGGCCCGGCGTCGGGTGATGCGAGCGCCTCGAGGCGCACGAGGTCGGGCGGGTTGCCCTTGAAGTGGTGGGTCTCGACGACGGCCTGGCGGATGGCGCCGGGCCGACCCAGCCGCAGCACGAGCCAGTCGCCGCCTTCGCCCGAGGCGTTGTAGCTGCGGCGGCGGCGCGTCTCCCAGCCGTCGTCCATGCGGCGCGAGGACCAGGGCAGGTTGATGTTGTCGCGCGGCGAGAAGAAGGCGTCGTTGCTGGCGAGGGCCTTGCCGCCCCAGGCGATCGAGGCGAGGTCGACGAGCTGGCCGGGCACGACGCGCGACCAGTCGGGCAGGACCGAGCCGTAGGCGCGGAAGCGCGCGACGCCGCCGTCGGGGAAGATGCGCAGGCGCAGGTGGGTGACGCGGCGCGACGCCGCGGGCAGGGCGAGGAAGTTGTGCGCGCCGCGCGCGACCGGCGTGACGGGCAGGAGCGAGAACCACGCGTCGGACGGCAGCGCGGCGACCTCGTGCGGGCGCAGCGCGGCGGGGTGATCGAGGCCGTCGAGGGCGATCGTCTCCGGCGCGTTGCCGACGAAGAAGGAGGTGTCGACGTCGATGCCGTGGATCGATCCCGGCAGGCCCAGGCGCACGACGACCCAGTCGTGGTCCTTGTGCGGGTCGCGGTTGCGGCGCGACTCCCAGCCGTCCATCCACTTGCCGCGATCGGTGAAGGCACCGACGACGAACTCGGCCGGCTCGTTCTTGAGGAGGTTTTCCTTCTCGGCGAAGAAGTCGTCCGAGCCCGCGAGCGGCAGACCGCCC
Organism: Deltaproteobacteria bacterium; assembly: GCA_011526585.1. Taxonomy (GTDB): domain Bacteria; phylum Myxococcota_A; class UBA9042; order PHBI01; family PHBI01; genus WYBB01. The sequence continues at coordinate 26,379 of WYBB01000141.1, read as the reverse complement.
AGGCGGGCCGAGGCGAGGTCGAGCAGGTCGGCGAAGGGGTTTTCGGCGGCGGGAGGCGGCGGCGGAGCTTGAGCCATGGCGCCCGGAAACTGGCCGGCTTCGTGGGGGCTGTCAATGACGACGTCGCCGAGACGGCTTGTCGAAGGAGGCGCCCGGGGGCTATGACCAGACGATGGAGTCCGCGTTCCAGGAAGCGCTCAATCTGATCCTCCGGTGGATCCACGTGATCGCCGGGATCATGTGGATCGGCGACTCGTTCCTCTTCATGTGGCTCGACTCGCACCTCGAGACCCCGAAAAAGCCGCGCGAAGGCGCGGTCGTCGGCGAGCTGTGGATGACGCACTCGGGCGGCTTCTACGAGGTCGTCAAGCGCAAGTACCTCGCGCGCGAGGAGATGCCGGACAACCTCTACTGGTTCAAGTGGGAGTCCTACACCACCTGGATCACCGGCTTCCTCCTGCTCTTCGTCGTCTATTATCTCAACGGCGCGAGCTACCTCGTCGATCCGACCGTCTCCGCGATGACGACGGCCGAGGGGATCCTGCTCTCGCTCGGGCTGCTCGTCGGCGGCTTCATCGTCTACGACGCGCTCTGGTCCTCGCCGCTCGGCAAGCGCCCGTGGATCCTGGCGCCGCTCTGCTTCTTCGCGATCATCGCGATCGCCGCCTGGCTCTCGACGCTCTACTCGGGGCGCGCGGCCTACATCCAGGTCGGCGCGATGATGGGCACCATCATGAGCGCCAACGTCTTCTTCCGCATCATCCCGGCGCAGAAGAACATGCTCGCCGCCGCGCGCGCCGGGCGCGAGGTCGACGTCTCGCTCGGGCTGCGCGCCAAGATGCGCTCGCGCCACAACCACTACATGACCCTGCCGGTCGTGTTCACGATGCTCTCGAACCACTTCCCGGCGACCTTCGGCGCCGAGCACCCGTGGCTCGTCCTGGCGATCGTCTTCCTCTTCGGCGCCGGCCTGAAGTACCTCATGAACTACCGCGGCAGGGCGGGCCTGCACGTGTGGCTCGGCACGATCGGCGCGCTGGTCGCGGCCGTCGTGATGACCGCCGGGCCGTCGGTCTCGGCCTCCGGCGAGGCGACCCTGACCACCGCCGAGGTGAGCTGGCCCGAGGTCAACCGCATCGTGCAGGCGCGCTGCACCAACTGCCACGCCGCGGTGCCGTCGAACACGCAGTTCAGGACGCCGCCCGGCGGGATCGTGCTCGAGGAGCCGGCGCAGATCGCCCAGCTCGCGCCGCGGATCTTCGAGCGCGTCTACGTGAACGAGACGATGCCGCTCGGCAACCAGACCGGCATGACCGACGAGGAGCGCTTCAAGGTCGCGGCCTGGGTCGCGCAGGGCGCGGTCGTCAAGGAGGCGCCGCGCTGGGAGGGCGAGGTGCCGCCCGAGCTGATGGCCGAGGCGAAGGCGCTCTGGGCCGAGCGCTGCGTGACCTGCCACGGGGTCGACGGGCGCGGCGACGGCGTGCTCGCCCGGGCGATGCTGCCGGCGCCGACCAACCTGCACGATCGCCGGTGGCACGCCGAGGTCTCCGACGCCGAGATCGCCAAGGTGATCCTCGAAGGCGGGCCGGCGGTGAACAAGGCGGGCACCATGCCGCCGAACATCGATCTCGCCGAGCGGCCCGCCATCGTGCAGGCGCTGGTGCGCGTCGTGCGCGGCTTCGAGGACCCCGCGCCGGCCGCGGCGCCCGGTTTTCCGAACGTCGAGGGCGTGCGGCGGCCGCCGATTCCTTGATAGTGTGCATGGGATGAAAGCCCTCGCCGCCCATGCGCCGCGTCTCCTCGTGGTGCTCGTCGCGCTCGCGCTCGCGAGCTGCGAAGACAAGAAGACCACGGTGCCGGTCCTGGTCGTCGCGCCCGTCAGCGGGAGCGACGAAGGTGACGCCGTGGCGCTCGAGGATGCGCTGGCGATCCTCGGCGACACGCTCATGGCGATGGGCCACGAGGCCCGCGTCGAGCGTGTCGCCGCGGGCGAATACACACAGCTCGCCGCGCGCCTTGCCGCGACGCTCACGATCGTCGTCGACGCCGATCGGCTCGGGCTCGTGACCTCGACCATCGGGCCGGTCGCGGATCTCGACGCCCGCTTCGACGACCGCTTCGCGATCGACCTGGACGGCGACGACGAGGCGCGCGTGGTCATGCTCTCGTCGCGCTCGCGGCTGGCGCGCTTCTACGCGATCTACGAGCTCCTGCGCCGCTTCGGCGCGCGCTACTACCACCCCGAGGAGGCCTACCTGCCGCGCGTGCCGCTCGCCGAGCTCACCCGCCGCGCCGCGCTGCCGACCGCGCTCGGCGACGGGCCGATCTTCACGCCCGACTTCGTGCATCGCTCGTACAGCTTCCACGGCGCGCACCCGCTCGAGCACCTCGAGGCCTTCTCCGATCGGCGCCACCCGATCGACGAGGCGCTGCGCGTCAACGACTGGATCATCCAAAACCGCGGTGACCTCTTCCGCGGGGCCGGCCGCGGGATCGCGCGCGGCGCCGATCGCTCCGAGCGCGTGGCGGAGCTCGAGGCCTTCCGCCTGCGCCGCGGCCTGCGGCGTGGCGCCGGCATCACCCTTCACAATCAGCAGCAGGGCGCCAGCGCCGACATCGACCGCAACTCCGACGAGCCGATCCCCGACCAGATCCAACGCGTCGTCGCCGAGGCGCTCGGGCGCGTGGAGGACGCCTACAACTTCGGGATCCACTTCGGTCCGACCGAGCTCACGACCACGCCCGACCTCGAGACGATCGAGTGGATCGAGCTCGCCGGAAACGCCGCGCTCGCCCTGCGACCCGACCTGCAGATCGAGATCAACGACCACACGACCGGCAGCCAGCCGGTCGAGCACTTCGACGACCTCGGCTGCCCGCCCGGCACCAACGACGACGGCAAGAGCGACTACTACGACCTCGCCTTCCACACCGATCCGCGCTTCGGCGTGAAGGTGCACACGGTGATGTTCCACCCGCTCGAGGGGCCGGCCGGCGTCTACCAGCAGGAGAGCTTCGCGCACAAGCTCTGCCTCATGCAGAAGGCCTCCGCCCAGGGCCGCCCGCTCGTCTGGTTCCCCGAGGGCGCCTACTGGCTCTCGTGGGACAACGCCATTCCGGTCTACCTGCCGCTCTACCTCTACACGCGCCACCGCGACGTCGAGCTCTTGCGGCCGCTCTTGCGGAAAAACGGCGGCACGCTCGCCGACCACCGCATGTTCAACTCCGGCCACGAGTGGGGCTACTGGCAGCAGGACTACGCCGTCGGGCTCCTGCACTGGAACGCCGAGATCGGCCTCGAGGCGATCCTCGGCGAGCTCGCCGATCCGCTCTGCGCGCCCGACGCCTATCGCACCTGCCCGGCGCGCGCGACCTACGTCGAGGTGCTCATGGAGGTCATCGCGCTCCAGGCCGAGGCCTTCCTCACCGCGCCCGACTTCCGCGGCCGCCCGGGCGGGCTCTACACCTACTTCGCCGGCGAGGATCCGGCCGACGAGCTCGGTGCGCGCTCGGGCCTCGAGTTCCGCCCGGTGCGCATCGCCTTCCGCGACGTGCTGAACCTCTCCGACGCGGAGCGCGATGCGTTTACCGCGATCGATCTCGCCGAGCTCCGGCGCCTGGGCGACGCCTTTGCCGCCGCCGCCGCGCGGCTGTCAGGGCTCTCTGCCGAGGTGCCCGCGGACGGGCGACCATGGCTGGCCGAGGTGATCGACGGCCTCGAGGTCAACGCGCTGCGCGCCCGTCACACCCACGCGCTCTATCAGGCGGTGCTCGCGCTCGGCCGCGGCGGTCCCGAAGACGCCGAGCTCGCCGACGCGCTCGCCGTCGCCGCCCATCACCTCGACGAGGCGCGCGTCGTCGTCGCCCGCCGCGAGGCGGCCTATCGCTATCCGCTGCCCCAGCTCATCGGCGGCGGCCTGACCCCCGAGACCGCGCTCGAAAACGGCACGACCTACCCCTACCGCGTGCACACCAAGACACACCTCATGAGCTACTGGGAAAACCGCCAGGCCCAGGTCGCGGACCTCGTCGCCGGTCGCGCCGACGACGGTGACGGCGTCGCGCTCACGCCGGTCATCGCCGCCCCCGGCACGCCTGTCGCCATCACCTGGCCGGCGCTCGACCAGCTCTCCGGCACGCTCGAGATGGGCGACGGCAGCGCGATCGACACCGCCGCGCGCGAGCACGTCTACGCCACCGCCGGGGTCTTCGAGGTCAGCGGGCTCCTCGAGACCTCGGGTGCGCCACTGCCGGTCTCGGGTGTCATCGCGCGCACGGACGTGCGCCTGACGGTCGCGCAGGGTGGGTTCCACCTGGACAGCCCCGACTCCGATCTCGCGCGCAGCGTGCTCGCCTCGCTGGTGCCGCCGCTCAGGCTGGCGCTCGATCTCGAGGGGGCGCGGGCCGCGCTCCTCGCCGAGCCTGGCGGTCGCGACAGCGCGCGCTTCGACGAGGTCGTCGCGCTGACGCTGGAGGTCGCGGATGACGCGATCGCCGCCGGCCCGTTCTCGTTCGCGCTGCCGATCCCCGACCCCTCCAGCGGCGCGATCGCCGCCGAGATCGGCCTGTCCGGGCTCGCGCTCACGATCGCGCGCGACGGCGAGGTGCTCGGTCCGGCGACGCTCGGCGGTGAGCTCTCGGTCGACGACCTCGTCACGGCGCTGGTCGAGCTCGCCGGCTTCGAGGCGACCGGCGCGCGCCAGACGCTGGCGGGCGTGCTCGGCTTCGATCCCGAGGAACCACCCGAGACCGTTACGTTTTCGGCTACGTTGGCGCTGACGGTCGATCCTTGATGTCGCGGGCGGCCACGAGGGCCGCCCCTACCGCTCGGGAGTGCACGAGCGCCGTCCTACGGGCGGGCCTCGGTCCAGATCCGGTCCCAGCGCTCGAAGACGAGCGAAGCGGGATCGCCCTCGACCTCGTAGAGCACGGGGAAGAAGGCCTCGGCGATCAGATCGACGGTGTGGCCGTCGAAGCGCTCGAGGAGCAGCTGCTGGAAGCGGTAGTGATCGGGATGCTCATTCGGGTCGAAGCCCTCGGCCGCGATCGCGACGCGGCCGTCGGCGGTGGTCACGCGCCGCGCCGGAAATCCGAGCCGGCCGGAGCCGCCGCGCTCGTCGTCGGGTCGGGAGGCAAAGCGCCACGAGACCTCGAAGTCGACGTTCATCTCGCGCACCTCCGGGTAGCCGCGCAGGTGCAGCTCGACCCGGAGCTGTCGCTCGGCGCGCTCGCCGTCGCTCACACGCACCTCGCGATCCTCGCGTAAGAAGCGCGCGCTCTGGCCCACGCGCCGGAAGGCGGCGGTGCTCAAGGTCGCCGGGTCGCCCGGCAACACGGCCCAGGTCCAGGTCACCTGCGAAGGCAGGTACGAGTTGGCTGCGCCCTCGAGCTCGAGCTCGAGCACGTGCGCGCTCGGGCTCGACGCGCGCGCACCGAGCGTGATCGGGGGCGAAGGCCCGCGGCACGCGTTGTCGTCCTCCAGGGTCCAGGTCGCTCGACCGCTCGGCGTCCAGGTCAGCGTCTCGCGGAGAGCGATGCAGTCGCCGATCATCGAGCGCTGCCATGGCCCGTCGGGCGGCAGACCCTCGACGGTCGGACCGCCGGTGTCCGGCACCGCGCCGTCGGGCTCGACCGTGTCGGGTTCGACCGCGTCGGGCTCGCCCCCATCGGGGCGCGACGTATCGGGCCGCGACGAGTCGGGCTCGGCCGTATCCGCCGCGCCATCGGGGCCATCGGTCTCGGCCACCGCGCCGTCGGGCGCAGGCACGTCGGATCGCGCATCGACTCCGAGGTCTTCTTCGTCGCTCGTACCGCTCTTCGACTCCAGGCAGGCGAGCGGGACCCCCAGGAGGGAGGCGACGATCACGACGGCGGTGCGGTTCATGGCGCGCAGGTTAGCGCGTCGCTCGGGTCGACGCGATCCGTTCGTGGCGATGCCGCTTGTGTCGGTGCCACCCGTTGCGTATCACCACGGTCCGATGTCCGCTCAATCGCCGCCCGCGGCCTTCGCGAGCCCGGAGAAACCCGCCGCAGCCGCCGCGAACCTGCCGCGGCCCTTTTCCGCGCTGCGCTACACCGCCTGGCTCGTCGGCCCGTTGGCGGTCGTATGTCTCTTCACCAAGATTCACAAGCTGCTGATGACGCCGGGCGGCGACCTCGGCTCGGCGCTGGCGGCGCTCTTCTGGGATGTGATCTTCCTCGCCGCCTTCGGCCTGGCGACCTGGGGCCTGCTCGAGGTCTCGCGCGGGATCTGGCGCGGGCTCGCGCGCGTCGCGCTTCACCTCGTCACGTTCGTCGCCACGCTGGTCCTCTTCGTCGAGCACGGCTTCTTCCTGACGACCGGCACGCTGCTCGACGCCTACACCTTCGGCTACGGGCTCGCGCACCTCGGCCCGCTCGGCAAGGTCTACCTCTCGGAGATGGGGCTCGGGGTCTGGCTCGGCCTGGCGCTGCTCCTCGCCGTGCACGCCTTGCCGTTGAGGGCGCTCAGACGCTCGGCCGCGCCGCACCCGGCGCCGACCCGCACGATGACCCTCCTCGTCGCGATGGCGGTCCTGCCCGCATGCACCTGTGTCGCCGCCCTGGCGGTCGATGTTGCGCCCGCCGTCGCGCCGCTGGCCGACAACGCCGTGCTGGGCCTCGCGAGCGACGCGCTCGACGCGACCGAGGAGGCCGCGCCGGCCGAGGCGGAGGCGCCTTCGCACTTCGAGCCGCCGGCGCTGGCGACCGGCCCGCGCGCGGTGCCCGAGGGTCAGCCGGCCAACGTGATCGTCATCGTGATGGAGTCCCTGCGCGCGCGCTCGACGAGCCTTCACGATCCGAGCCTCGACACGACCCCGTTCATGGCCTCGCTCGCGGCGCGCGGCGCCATGGCCGAGACGACCTGGACCGCGGTCACGCACACCTCCAAGGCGATCGTCGGCGTGCTCTGCGGGATCTACCCCAAGCTCGATCTGCCGATCGAGGAGGCCGAGCCGACCGGGCTGCCGCCGACCTGCCTCGCGCGGATCCTGCGCGAGCGCGGCTATGCGACGGCGTTCATGCAGACCGCCACCGCGCACTTCGAGCGGCGCGATCAGCTCGTGCAGAACATGGGCTACGAGACCTTCCTCGCGAAGGAGACGATCCCCAAGCGCGACTTCGAGGAGACGAGCTACTTCGGCTGGGAGGACGAGGCGCTCATCGCGCCCGCGCTCGACTGGACCACGCGCCAGGTCGAGGCGCGCCAGCCGTTCTTCCTGACGCTGCTCACGCTCTCTACCCACCACACCTACGGCACGCCGACGCGCTTTACCCGGACCAAGCGCGCCAGCGGCGAGCTCGACGACTACCTCAACGCGGTGCGCTACCTCGACGAGACGCTGGACAAGCTCTTCTCGCGCCTCGAGGAGGCCGGTGCGCTCGAGCACACCCTGGTCGTGCTGGTCGGTGACCACGGCGAAGGCTTCGGCGAGCACGGGCGCCGCCAGCACGACGCGGTGATCTACGAAGAGGGGCTGCACGTGCCGCTCTTGCTGGTCGGGCCGGGCGTGCCCGCGGGCACGCGGCTCGGCGGCCTCAGGCACGCGGTCGACATCGTGCCGACCGCGCTCGAGTGGCTGGGCACCCCGGTGCGTGATCACCTCCCCGGCCGGAGCCTCCTGTCGAGCGATGGCCACCCGCATCTCTTCGGCTCGTGCTGGCTCCGCCAGCGCTGCATGGCCACGCGCGACGCGACGCACAAGCTGATCTGGCACTTCGACAAGCAGCCGCCCGAGCTCTTCGATCTCGCCGCCGATCCGCTCGAGGAACACGACCTCCTGGCCGACACGCCCGAGGCGACCTGGCAGCCGATGAGGGAGCGCCTGCTCGCCTGGCGCGCCGACAACCTCGCGCGCTGGGCGGGCTTCTTCTCCGAGGCGGCCCAGGACTTCGTGACGACCTTGCCGCCCTTGCCGGAGCGCGCGCTCGACGTGGTCTTCGCCGCGCCGCCGAGCGAGGAAGGCGCCGAGCCACGGCCGCTCGCGCGTCTCATCGGCGCCGACCTCGCCGCGACGCGCGTCAAGAGCGGCGATCCGATCCGCGTGACGCTGCACTGGGAGGTGCTCGGCCCACCGGGCACCTGGGCGCCGTTCACCCACCTCCTCGGGCGCAGCGACGGTGCACGCCCGCGCTACAACGCCGACCACGTGCCCGTCGGCGGGCGCCACCCGACGAGCGCCTGGCAGCCCGGCACCTTCGTCACCGACGCCTTCCGGATCCAACCGCAGAAGCCCTTGGCCCCCGGCACCTACGAGCTGGTCGTCGGCTTCTGGGACGCCTCGCAGAACAAGCGCGGCACCGACGGGCGCGCCGAGGTCGAAGGGATCGGCGAGAGCGCTGCGCTCATCGACGCCGATCGCCGCGTGCGGGTCCTCACCGTCGAGATCCTGCCCTGACGTCCCAACGGCGCGGGCGCATGTCCGTAGGGCTGATGAGATCAGGGGCGTTGGATCGCGCGCAACACGCGAACGACGCCCCCGACTCCGGCCACCCAGAATCCGAGGCTCAGGGCGTCCCGGTCTTGATGAAGTCGACGGTACGTTCTTTGGTCGCGAGCACGTCCTCGACGGTGAAGGCGACCTTGGGCGCCTGGTTCCTGGCCCAGAGCATCGCCTCGTCGGAGTAGTGCGGGCGGTTGGGGTTTTCGTGCTGGCCGCCCGGGATCACGCCGTGGAAACCGACGGTGTCGGTGAGCTCGTAGACGTTGCGGATCGCCGCGCCGCCCGAGAAGGTGAAGTTGGTGTCGAGGAAGCCGGGGTTGGGTGCATCGACGGTGAAGTTGTCGCCGCCGCGCGGGAAGCCGTTGGGCATGTCGGCGGGGGAGGGGATGTCGAAGACCGAGGTGAGGTTGTGGCGCAGCGTCACGGTGTGGAGCTTGCCCCAACGCCACTCGCTCATGTCGTCGGTGCCGAAGCCGCCGTTCTGCCGCGGGCCCACCGCGAGGGGGTTGCGCAGGAAGGCGACGGTCTCGGCGAGCGAGCGCGCGATGATCTCCGCCTTCGTCTCGACGGCCTCGGCGGTCGTGATGTCGTCCCAGAGCGGGTGCGTGCCGGCGTCGTGATCGAAGCTCGCCATCGTCTCCGGTTTGGTGAAGAGGCGGAAGAGGAAGCGGCCGACCGTCGAGTTGCCGAGGCGATCGAGGCCGATCATGCCTTCGTCGCCAGCGAGGTTGTCGAGGAGGTGCGGCAAGAACGCGTTGAAGACCGCGGCGGCCGCCGAGGCCCGCGCTTCTTCGGGGCTGACGTCGTCGCCGACGCCGGAGGCGGCGAGGTAGTCGCTGTCGGCCCAGTCGCGCAGGAGGTCGGTAGCGGCCTGCACCTGCGAGGTGACCATGTCGCGCACGCGCGCGTCGTCGCTCGCGGCGGCGTCGGCGATGGCGGCGACGATCACCGGGGCCAGGTCGGCGCCGAGGTTCGAGCGGTGGTCACCCTGCACCGAGGCGACGTCGGCCGGCGTGATCTTCGACGAGGAGCGCGCGATGAGCGCCTGGATGCGGCGCGTGATCTGCGCCTCGCGGTAGCCGACGGCCCAGGTGTAGCCGATGTAGGGGCCGTCGTTGAACGGGTCGTTGTCGAAGGAGACGCCTACCGGATCGGCGTTGGCGGTTATGAGGTAGCCCTGGGCCGGGTTGTGCGCCTGCGGGATCTGGTCGCGCGGCAAGAAGCCGTCCCATTCGCAGCTGCCGGTGTCGCCCGGCATCGGCAGAAACGGCGGGTAGCGCAAGTCGCCCTGGGCGATGTGCTCGCGCACCGGCAGGAGGTGGCTCGGATACCAGCCGATGTCGCCGTCGACGCCGCCGTAGATCCAGTTCTGCGCACCGACGCCGAAGCGATCGAGCGCGGCCTTGAAGTCCTCGAAGCTCGTGACGGTGCCGAGGCGGTGCACGGCGCCGAGCTCATCGGTCGGCTCGAAGCCGGTCCAGCGCCACGAGACCGCGAGCTGCTGGTCGCCCTCCATCCGGAAGGACCACGGGATGATCGGGCCGTGGTGCGGCACGTCGAGCATCGTCACCTCGAGGCGGCAGGTCCCGTCGGTGAGCGTCTGGGTGTAGGCGAGGTTCTTGACCCAGGCCGGCGCGGCGTCGACGCACTCGGCGGCGGTCTCGGGCTTGAAGAAGGTGAAGACCTCGACGCGCTCCTCGAGGTCGACCCAGGCGTCCTCGAAGAGGACCTGCGTGCGCTCGGCGTTGAGCTTCTCGACGTACATGTCGGTGACGTCGCTGTAGAAGACCGTCGCGCCCCAGGCGGCGTGATCGTTGTGGCCGAGGACCACGCCCGGCGCGCCCGGGAACATGACGCCCTGCAGGTTGAGGTCGCCGCCGGCGAGCTTGTTCGAGACGTGCACGTGGTAGAAGATCGCCGGGTTGCGCAAGGACAGGTGCGTGTCGTTGGCGACGATGGGGCGTCCGCTCTCGGTGAGCGATCCCGACAGCACCCAGTTGTTCGAGCCCGGGGCGTCGTGCTGGCGCCCGCCGGAAAACGCCCGGTGCTCGGGCAGGGGGCCCATCTGCTCGAAGCCCTGCTTGACCTGGCGCGCGAAGCCCTTGCGCGACGGCGCGCTGAAGAAGGGCAGCTCGAGCACCTCGGCGAGATCGAAGTCGCCGGCCTGGTTGGCGCCGCCTTCGGGCTCGAGCGTGGCGACCTCGGCGGTCGGCTCGAAGTTGGCGATGTCCAGCGCGAGGCCGGCCAGCGGCGTGCCGGCGAAGCGCTCGCGCAGGCTCTCGATCACCTCCCAGAGCGTGAGCTCGTCGACGATGCCGCCAAAGCCGAGGTCCCAGGTCTGGAGGCGCACGATCGTCATCGTGTCGGCGTTGCTCCAAGGGTAGATCAGGTCGCGGCCGAAGACGCCGATCTCCGGGGTCTGCGCCGTCTCGAGGCCGCCCTTGAGCCGCTCGATGTAGGCGTTGACGCCCGCGGTGTAGGCGTCCATCGACTCGGTGAGCTCGGGGTCGGTCGCGCGCGTGACCTCGGCCATCTCCTCGGCGACGCGGCCGAGCTTCAAGAGGCGCAGGAAGAGATCGCCGGACAGGCTGCCGGCGCCGGCGTACTCGGCCAGGCGTCCCTTGGCGGCCGAGCGCAGGGTGTGCATCTGGAAGAGGCGGTCGCGCGCGGTGACGAAGCCCTGCACGAAGGCGACGTCGGCGCGGCTCTCACCATAGATGTGCGGGATCCCGCGATCATCGTAGATCACGCGCACCGGACCGGAGAGCGCGGCGAAGTCGAGCACCTCGTCGGCGTCGCCCTGATCGGGGAAGTAGTCGGGCTTTTCGTAGTCGGGTGGCTCGACCACGTCGGGCGGAACGCTCGTGTCGTCGCTCGTCTCGGTGGCCGTGGTGTCCGCCGTCTCGGCGGTGTCCGGCGCGGCCGTGTCGGGCTCGGCGGTGTCCGGCGTCGACGTGTCGGCGACCTCGCTCGTCGTGTCGGCCGTGTCGGTGGGCTTGTCGTCGTCGCCGCAAGCGAGCAACGTGCCGATCGCGATGAACCCGAGCATCAACTGGCGCATGACCCCTCCGCGCGCGCGCCGTGGGGTGGTGCGCCCGTGCCCGCATGGATAGCGGATCGGCGGCCTCGGGGCAATTGCAGGGGGCGCGGGAGCGGGCACGGGCACGGGCACGGGCACGGGCACGGAAAACGAAAAAACCCGAGGTGGTTTCCCACCTCGGGTCGGATGGCTCCGTCGAGCGCGCGAACCACGGAGGATTGGCGTTGAGCAAGACTCGATCATTGCGTGAGCCAGGTGATGATTCAAGCCACCCGGCCTTTCCCTTCGCGTTTGGATGAGCTCCAGAGTGTCGATCCCGATCGCCTCGCGCCTCATGGGTTCGGCGCTGACCACCTCGACCTTCACCCTCGCAGGCTGGCCCTCGTGGTCCAACGAATCGGGTGGGCGTCACGGTAAACGTGCCACCCTCCTCTCATGCTCTTGTCGTACGCGTTCGGAATCTGTCCGCCGCGATCCTCACTCCGACCAGGCTCGGGTCTCCCTTGCGGTCGACCTCCACCGCGACTGCTCCCGAAGGAGCCGCCGTGCCGAAGCACGCCTCCATCTTCGCTCTTCCGGAGCGAGCACCGTCATCCAGAGATTTCGATGTCTCCTCTCCAGCCTCGTCGCGAAGACCGTCCCGCGTCCGGTCGCTCACGCGAACCGCCGCAGGCTCACTCCGCCATCGGGTCCCTCCGACGCATGCCAACCCACGCTCACGCGGCCGACTCGTATGCCCGTTCGTTGCCTCCCGGTCACACGCCGACCGGCCAGGGTTGCCTCCCCCGGCTCGTCCCGTGTCGTGGATCTGCCAGCCCTGTTTCATGCTGGTTCGTCCATGGGTACCCACCCTTCAGAGGTTTCTCCCCGCTCGCGCCGCACGACCCTCTCGGGTCCTGCTGTCCTCCTTGCCGTTTTCTCGCGGAGCATCCGCCGGAGCGTGTGCTCGACGCGATTCGTCGCGAAGGTCCCGCCGAAGCGAGCCCGCTCGCGCGAAATCACCTTGCGGTGTCGCGGCTTCGAGGATTTGAGCCACCAGCGCACCTCGCGCCTTGCGGCGTCCGGCCTCGCTGCGAGCGGATGCGTTCACCACCGTCGGCGTTGTTCACGCCTTCGACGGGTCGCTCCTCTCCTGGTTGTTCCTCCCCTTCGAGGATGACCTCCCGGCCTCGCCCCACACTTCTGCAGGGCTCCTCTCATGGGCTTCAATCGTGCACCCGCGCCCTCGGCCCACCTCGCGGCGAGCTCCGTGCCCAGATGTACGTGCGCTCTTCAGAGTTTCAGAGAACCGGAAGAACCGACCCGATCCTGATCGCCCGGCAAGCCGAGCTGCCCTGATCGAGCCCTCCTCCGTGGGGTTCTTGTCTCGGCGACCCACCCCTAGGGGTTGGGCCCTCGACTCCCCGTGGACGCGACCGACGTCGCCACCCGGGTTCGTTCTGCCCGAGCCTCCCGGCGCGCGCAAGCCCGATTTTTCTTGAGCCTTTCACCAGAATCGGGATAGCTCCCGCGTTTCGCCCAGATGCAGACTTGTGAACACGTTCTCCACGTCAAGAAAAAATCTGTGGAAAACGCAGCAGGCGATCGGCGTGTCGAGCCAAGGGCTTGAAACTACGTGCGATCAGGGATGCGTGTGAGCCGCACCGGCAAGCCGAGCAGCGCCTTGCGCCGCATGTCCTGGAGCATCGCGGCCAACGACGCGGCCGCGACGTCCTCGAAGCGCGGCGGCAACACGACGCGCGTCGTGCCCGCGATCAGCACCAGGTGATCGTCTTCGATCGAAACCTGATCGAGCTCGGCCCAGGCGATGTGCGCGACGACCGCGCCGTCCTCCCAACGCACCCCTTGATCGTGGATCGAGAGCACGCGCTCGACCTTGACGACGCGCTGCAGGCCGACCAGCAGCTGCCACGGGCCGGCCATGACCAGCAGGAGGCCGAGCGCGTAGACCGGGATCCAGGCGCTGCCGAAGTCGACGCGCGCGACGCGCAGACCGCCGAGGATCGCCGCGCCGAGCGAGACCCACAGGCTCGCCCACAGCCAGAGGCGCCACACCTCTCGCCTGATCGAAGGGCGGAACCAGACGATCGCCGACGTCCCCCAGGGCCACCGCCGATCGGCCACGCCGCTCATCGCAGGTCCAGCTCCTCGGGCGGGGGCGGCTCGGTCGGCGGCGTCCCGGGCGGGGCCACGATCGGCGGCTCCTCGGTCGAAAACGCGCAGCTCTGCCGATCGCCGCGCTCGAACTGCACGAGGGGCGGGCGATCGCCGAGCGGGACGGCGACCCGCGTCTCGTAGGTGATGTCGCCTTCGGGTGGCCGCCAACACTCGCTGCCGATCAGCACGCGGAAGCCGTCGCTGCGGACCTCGGGGCCGGTCGCCGCGTAGTCGGCGCGCATGAGCCGGGCGGCGTTCCAGCGCGAGAAGACGCGCACGCGCTCCTTGCCGGTGCGCTCGGCGGAGCGGTGCACGTCGACCTCGCCGGCGTCGAAGGCGAGCAGGCCCCCGTCGGGTCCGTCGAGGTAGCGGAAGCTCCGGGTCAGGCGACCGATCTCGCCGTCGTCGGGCGTGCCGTCGAAGACGAGGACCTCGATCTCGCGGCGGTCGCCGATGAGCGACCAGAGCACCGACATCTTGCCGCGGCTCCGCGGGTGGCGGTCGTTGTCGAGGTCGATCCACATCGCGCCGCGCCCGAGCTCGGTCTCGGTCGGGGTCAGGCGCCCGAACGAGAGGAAACGCCAGGGCGCGGGGGTGGCGCCGGCCGCGGTCAGCGGTCGGATCCACAGCGAGAACGCGAAGTGGCCGTCCTGCTTCTGCATGACCAGGGCCTTTTCGTGCTGCTCGGCGACGAAGCGGCGGTGCCAGACGGCGCGGTCCTCGCTGCGCAGGATTGGGCGGGTCGCGGTCATGCGATCGACGCCGTCGAGGAGGTTGTCGATGAGGGAGCGCAGGTAGCGCCGCACGCTGCCGGTCAGCGCGCGCAAGGACGATGGTTCGCCGACGAGCGGGGCCTCGATGATCGCGAGCGGCGCGTCGGTCATGGCGAGGTCGCTCTCGCCGGGGACCTCGAGGGCGAGGAGCTCGCTGTCGGGCAGGACCTCGGTGAAGCGGTCGACCGCATCGACGGCGCCGGGATCGTCGTCGCAACCGGGAGACGCCGCCGCGATCGCGAGCGCGAGCAGGGCGAGTCGCCCCGACGAACGGAGCGCGGGCGGACGCGGGGCTGGTGGGCGTCGGGTCATGGCGATCGTGCCTTCGCAGGGATCATGCCAGCCGCACGGTTGTCTGGACAAGGGCGCAATTTTCCCGAACGCTCTCGCGCCGAAGGCGGGCGCGCTCGGCGTTCGTCGCCCCGTCGATCGCCCCTCACTGCCACCGGGTCGTGCCATGCAGGATACACCGTCGATCCCGGGTGTCTCCGTCAGGAGACGCCTCGCCGTCGGCGGCATGGCCGAGCTCTTCCTGGCCGAGGAGACGCTCGCCGACGGGCGCACGCGCGCGTGCGTGATCAAGCGGCTCCTGCCCGGGGCCGGCGCCGAGGCCGAGCGTCTCTTCGCGCGCGAGGCGCTGGCGCTGGCGGCGCTCACGCGATCGGGGTGCGCGCACGTCGTCGAGCTCTACCGCGCCGGGCCTGGCTGGATCCTGCTCGAGTGGGTCGACGGGGTCGACCTGGCGACGCTCATCGAGCGGCGCAGGCGACGCGGGCGGCCGCTGCCGCTCGGGGCGGCGCTGGCGGTGGTCGAAGGCCTCGGCAGGGCGCTCGAGGCGTTGGGGCGGGCGCGCGACGAGGCCGGCCAGCCGCTCTCGCTCGTGCACCGCGACGTGCACCCGGGCAACGTGCTGCTCGGCAGGGACGGCGCGGTCAAGCTCGCGGATCTCGGCGTGGTCGGACTCGCCGAGGGCAAGACCCAGGCAGGGCTCAAGGGCACGCTCGCCTGGATGGCGCCCGAGCAGCTCACGCGCGGCGAGACCTCGGCGGCGTCCGACCTGTACTCGGCGGCGCTGGTCGCTTATGAGGCGTTCACAGGGCAGCCGTCGCGCCCGGTGGGTGCGGCCGGGCTGGCCGAGCTCCTGCAAGCGCGCAGTGTGCTGCCGACCGCGCCCGGGCTCTTGCGCGCCGAGCTCGCCGGCCCGCTCGGCGAGGCGCTGCTCGAGCCGCTGGCGATCGATCCCGCGGCGCGACCCGAGGTCTCGGCGTGGGTCGGGCGGCTGGTCGCGGCCTCGCCGGTGGCCCCCGATCCGGGCGCGCTCGGGGCGCTGGTCGCGGAGGCGGCCGCGGCGGCGGGCCCGGTGCGCGCGGTCGTCGGCGCGGCGCCGCGCACGGTGGTCGCGGGCGGCGAGGCGCCGGCGGCGGTGACGAAGACGGGCGCGCGCTGGGCCTGGGCGGCGCTGGTCATCGCGCTGGCGGGCGGCGGGGTCGGCGCGTGGCGAGCGCTGGCGAGCGAGGAGGTCGAGCCGCTGCCGGTGCCCGGCGTCGACGCGGGGGAGGTCGCGGAGGAGGTCGCGGGGGCGCGCGCCGAGGGGGGCGAAGCTGAGGCGGAGATCCATGAGGCGCCGGCCGAGGTCGGGCCGGTCGCGAGCGCGGAGGTGGACGGCGCAAGCGAGGCGGAGGTGGCCGCGAGCGGCGCCCGGGAAGACGACGTCGGACCCGACGACGCGGGCGACGCGGCCGACGCGATCGGGGAGGCGGCCGATGCGGTCGTCGTTGCGCGGATCGAGGACGCGCGCCGTGGGCGAGAGGTGCGGGCCGCGGCGGCGCGCGTGCACCGGGTGCGGGTCGAGGGCGAGGGCGCTCTGCACGTGCGCGGTGGCGGGGTGCGCGGGCTCGTGCCGTATCTGTCGCCGCCGCTCGCGGAGGGCGAGGCGCTGGCGCTGCACGTGACGGGCGGGAGCACGCCGTTTTCCGCGGTCGTGCGGGTGCGCATCAAGGGCGAGCGCGTCGTCGCCTCGATCGGCGCGGGCCGGCAACCCGAGGTCTACGAGGTCGCCTGCGGCGGCGCGCCGGTGCGCGAGACGCCGGTCTTCGGGCTTGCGGTGGGCGCGGGCGGGCTCTCGTGTCGACTCACCACCCGGGACGGGCGTAGCATGTCCTTCGTGTTGTCCGATGTCGTTCAATGAGGGGTCTCGCCACCGTGGTGCTCGCGGGCGTCCTGGGGCTCTTGTCTGGAGGGTGCGAGCCGGCGGGCGAGGCGCTGGGCCGGGTCGGCGTCGCGCTCAGCGAGGACCTCTGCGCCGACTACTGCCTCGTCGCGCTCAGGGCGACGCTCTATGCCGAAGGCGACCGCGCGCTGCCGCTGGGCCCGGCGCTGCAGCTCGGCTGCGGCGAGGAGGCGGTCTTCGAGGCGCTGCCGGCGGGCGAGCGTGTGCTCGTGACGGCGCAGATGTTCGCGGTCACCGGCGAGCTCCTGCTCGAGGGCGAGTCGGAGGTGCTGACGATCGCCGCCGACGGGGTGACCGACGCGCGCGTGCCGCTGGAGGCGCGCGCGGCGCCGGCGGTGAGCGCGGTCGAGCCCGAGCCGGTGATCGCGGTCGCCGAGCCGGCGGTGGTGACGCTGCGCGGGAGCTTCGGCGAGGCGCTCGGGCGCGCGGCGGTCGAGCTCGGCGGCGTGAGCTACGGCGAGGACGACTGGACCTGGACGAGCGCGTCGGGCGGCGACGCGATCGCGCTGACGCTGCCGGCGGGCGCGGCGGGCGGGGCGCTCGTCGTCAGGCAGTGCGGGGTCGGGTCCGAGCCGGTCGAGGTGCGGGTGATCGGCGGGGCGCCGGGCGAGGCGGCGGTGACGGGGCCGGCCTGCGCGGGCGCGAGCGCGCTGGTGGCCACGGCGGTCGGCGAGGTCGTCTACATCGGGTGGCGCTGCGGCGATGGCGGCGGGGTCGTGACCGAGATGGCGCTCGGCGCGGCGGTGTGCCCGCTCGACCCCGGGGTGGCGTGGAGCCTCGCGAGCGCGCCGGAGGCGGTCGCGGCGCGTGGCGAGGCGGTGTGGCTCGGCGGCGCGGGCGGGGTCATGCGCGCGCGCGCGGGCGCGGCCGAAGCGCCGATCGAGGTCGCGAGCGAGGCGGTGCGGGCGTTGGGGGTGACCGGCGCGACGACCTGGGCGATCGTCGACGAGGGCGGCGGCAGGCTCGTCGAGGTGCTGGAGGCGGGGCTCGGTGACGTGCCGGGGATCGACGCGGGGCTCACGCTGGGGGCCGTCGCGGGGGGGAATGAATCGCTGTTCATCGCCGCGGCGGAGGCCGGCGGCGAAGGCAGGCTCGTCGTCGTGCCCGATCAGGGCGTGGCGGCGAGCTTCGCGCTGCAGGACGGCGAAACGCGTTGCCCGGCGCCGGCCGCGCTGGCCGTGACGGCCGACGGGGCGCGCGCGGTGATCGCGTGCGGCGGCGGGGGAGTCGCGCTCTGGCAGGGGCAGAGCTTCGTGCGCGTCGCCGAGGGGCTCGAGGTGGTGGCGGTGGCGCTGGATTCGCGTGAGGATCTCGCGTTCGGCGCGCTCGCGGGCGGCGACGGCCTCGTCGTGATCGACCTCGAGGGCCGGGCGGTGCTGCACCGCTTCACGCTGGCGGGGTGGGGTGCGGGGGCGCAGCCGCTCATGCTCGGGCTCGCGGATCACGCATTGCTCGTGCCGGGCGCGGCGGGCGGGCTGGTCGTGGCGACGCCGTTTTCGCGCGCGGGGCCGTGCGCGGTGGAGGGACCATGAAGGGGAGCGCGAGCGTGCTCGGGCTCACGCTGTGGCTCATCGCCTGGGCGGCGGGGGCGCGGGCCGAGGCGCCGGCGGAGGCACCGACCGAGGGGCCGGCCGAGGCGATGCAGGCGCTCGAGCGGGCGCGGGTGTGCTGGGCGGCGCTCGATCCGGAGTGCGCGGAGGAGGCGCTGGCGATCGTGCGGGCCGAGCTGGCGACGCTCGCGCCCGAGGCGCGGCTGGAGGCGCTGAGGATCTCGGCCGAGGTGGCGCTGGCCGGCGGGCGGGCGGACGACGCGCGGCGCGACCTCGTCGCCATCCTCGAGGCCGAGCCGCGGTTTTCGCCGAGCGGGTGGCCGGCGCCGTGGCTCGAGGCGCTGGAGGCGGCCAAGGCGGTGGCGCCCGACCGGCTGCCGCCCGAGGTGGCGGTGAGCGTGGCCGAGGAGACGCCTCCGAAGACGGCGCTGCGCGTCGAGGTGCGCGCCGAGGATCGGAGCGGGATCGCGCGCTGCGAGCTCGTGCTCGCGGGCGGCGCGCGCGTCACCCTGATGTCGGCCGACGGGGTGGTCTTCGTCGGGGAGATCGCGCGCGAGCTGGTGAAGGTGCCCGCGGTCGAGGTCGTGATCGAGGTCGTCGATCGGGAGGGCAACGTCGCGCGCTGGCCGGAGGTCGGGGCGCACGCGGTGCGGGTGGTGGCGCCGCCGAAAGCGCCCGCGCCGGCGCTGACCTCGCGCTGGTGGTTCTGGACGGCGATCGGGGTGGCGGTGGCGGCGGGCGCCGTGGGGTTGGCCGTCGCGCTCGACGGGGGCGGGGGTGGCGAGGTCGGGGCGTCCGGGCGTATGGGGGATCTGAGGGTGAGCCTCGAAGAGCCGTGAGCGAGGAGCCGATGAACGCGATGGACCCGATGAACGCGACCCTGCGCCTGGTCGTGAGCGAGAGCGCCGAGCCCGAGCCGGCGACCTTCTTGTTGCGCGGGCAGGAGCTTGTGGTCGGCCGCGACGAGGACGTCGATGTGGTCGTCGTGGAGCCGTCGGTCTCCGGGCGGCACGGGCGGCTGGCGCCGGCCGGGGCGGGCTACGTCTACACCGATCTCGGGAGCACCAACGGCTCGGCGCTCATGCGCGCGGGCGGCGTGGCCGAGGTGTGCGCGCCGGGCGTGCCGGCGATGCTCGGGCCGGGTGACGTGCTCCTCCTGGGGGACCGCGTGCGCGCGGTGACGATGCGGGTCGAGGCGGTGGCGGCGCCGGTAGGGGCGGGCGCGGTGGCGGCGGTGAGCGGGCGCACCGTGGTCGCGCGGGCGCCGCTGGCCGATCTCTTCGGCGTAGGGCGCAAGGCCGGTGACACGGCGTCGCTGGCGTCGCTGGCGGCGCGCGTCATGACGGTGCCGTCGGCCGGGGCGCTGGCCGAGGAGGCGCTGGCGTTCCTCGGGGCGCTGACGCCGAGCGCTGCGCAGCGCGGGGTCGCGTTGTGGGGGCCGGGCGTGATGGCGCGCGCGGGCGAGGCGGTGCCGAGCGGGCTCGCCGAGGCGGCGATGGCGGGTGGCGGGCTCGAGCAGGCGGAGGTGCTGAGCGAGGGCTCGGCGACGCCGCTGCCGGAGACGGCGTCGCTCGTGAGCGCGGGCACGCGTGCGGCGCTGGTGGTGCCGCTGATGACGCGCGTGGGCGCGGGCGACGGGGGCTCGGCGCGCGGGCTCTCGTGGGGGATCCTCTACGCGGCGTCGCCGCTGGGCGCGGCGGCCTTCGCCGGGCCGGTGCTCGAGCACGCGGCGATCGCGGGCGCGCTGGTGGCGCTCGGCGCGGCGGAGCTGGCGCGGCGGGTCGAGCGCGAGGCGCGGGCGGCGGCCCTGGCCGAGGAGAACGCGCGGCTGCAGGTCGAGCGTGCGGCGGCGGCGGTGCCGATCGGGCGGGCGAAGGCGTTCGTCGAGGTCGTCAAGATGGCGGGGCAGGTGGCGGCGGCCGACGTGCCGCTCCTGATCACGGGCGAGACCGGCTCGGGCAAGGAGGTGCTCGCGCGCTACGTGCACCGCGCGAGCCGCCGCGACAAGGGGCCCTTCGTCGCGTTCAACTGCGCGGCCATCCCTGAAAACCTGATTGAGTCCGAGCTGTTCGGGTTCGTGAAGGGCGCCTTCACCGGGGCAGCCGGCGATCGCAAGGGGCTCTTCGAGGAGGCGCACGGGGGGACCTTGTTCCTCGACGAGATCGGCGAGATGCCGCCGCTCATGCAGGCGAAGCTCCTGCGCGTGCTGCAGGACGGCGAGGTGCGGCGGGTCGGGGCGAACAAGCCGGTGCACGTCGACGTGCGGGTGATCTCGGCGACGCACCGCGATCTGGCGGCGCTGGTCGGCGAGGGGCGCTTCCGCGCGGACCTCATGTATCGCCTGAACGCGGTGACGCTCAAGCTGCCGCCCTTGCGCGAGCGCGAGGACGACGTGGCGCTGCTCGCGCACGTGTTCCTGTCGCGGGCGGCGGCGCAGTGCAGGAAGTCGTTCCCGGGCTTCTCGCCGGATGCGCTCTGGGCGCTGACGACCTATCGCTTCCCGGGCAACATCCGCGAGCTCGACAACGAGATCCTGCGCGCGGCGGCGCTGACGCCCGACGGGGAGCCGATCGCCGCTGCGGTCTTCTCCGAGGCGCTGAGGCAGAGCGCGCCGGCGGCGCTCTCGATCCCGGCCGACGGGGTGGTGCCGCTCAAGGACGCGGTGGCGCGCGCGGAGCGGGTGGCGATCGAGCGCGCGCTCGAGCACGCGGCGGGCAACGTGGCCGAGGCGGCGCGCCTGCTCGGCGTCACGCGCCCCGGTCTCTACAAGGCGATGGAGCGCCTCGGTCTGCGCTGACCCCTCCCGCTCCCGCGCCCGTGCTCGAAAAGAAAAGGGCGGCCACCAGGGCCGCCCAATCCAAGGCACCAGACACGCTCCATCCTACTCCGCCGGCGGCGCCTCGGGCGGCACACAGGCCGAGGCAGGCGGCGGCGCATCGCAGGCGCAGGCCTCTTCGACGTCGTTCTCCGGGTCGGGCGCGCAGGCGCAGCTCGCGTCGGGCGGCGGCGGCAGGGTCGCGTCATCGCAGCCGGCGGCCGGACGGTCCCCGCACGAGGCGCGCCAGAAGCCGGCGGCGCTGCCCTCGCCGGGCTCCTCGTCGGCGCGGTAGAGCCCGCCGAAGACGCCCTTGACCGCGCCACCGGCGCGCCAGACGCCGCGGAAGGTGCCGCCGCTCTCGGGCGCGCCCTCGGCCTCGAAGGGAGCCCAGGTGCCGAAGAGCGTGCCGCGGAAGGTGCGCTCGGGGCTCAGCAGCGTACCCTTCATGCGGCGCTTGCCGTCGACCTCGCCCCAGATCCCGACGACGTAGCCGGCGAGCTCGCCGCGCGCGTCATAGGTGCGGCCGCCGAAGACGCCGCCGCGCTCGTTCTTGCGCTCCCAGGTGAGGCGCAGCGCGCCGTGCGGGCAGCGGTGCGGCAGGTGCGAGGCGACGAGCAGGCCGTTGCCGAGGTCGTCGACGCGGAAGGCGTGCTCGCCGCCGAGCACGAGGCGGACGAGCGGGATCGACTTCGTGAAGTACTCGGTCTCGAAGACGAAATCGCCGACGAGCGCGCTCGGATCGCGCGGCAGCGACAGACGCAGGAGGAGGCCGTCGTGGTGCGGGCCGGTCACGCTCTCGAAGGAGACGCTGGCGGGGTCGTCGTCGCGGATCAGCCTGTCGCCGGGCACGGTGATGGTGGTGCCGTCCTCGGCGACGCGCTCGCCGCCGCGCTCGAAGCGGATGACGCGCGCGACCTTCATCGCGCCGGTGTCGGTGGTGACGCGGCCATTCCAAATCGTCGGAGTCTCCTTCAGGTCGGGGTTGGGGCGCGGCTGGCCCCAGACGACGAGCACCGTGCGCACGATGCGGTCGGGGCCTTCCTGCAGGGCCTCGGGGTCGACCTCGTCGGGCAGGGGCTCCTCGCTGCCGTCGTCGGGCAGCGCGTCGTCGCCGACCTCCTCGGCGAGCGGCTCGGTGTCGGCGTCCTCGTCGAAGCCGTCGTCGCTCTCGTCGTCGCCGGTCAGGGCGAAGCCGGCGAAGGCGAGGGAATCGGTCGTGGCCTCGCCGTCTTCGGGGCTCTGGCCGTCGTCGCACGCGAGCGAGGAAAACGCCATCAGCGCGCTCGCTCCCAAGATCGTCATCATGCTGCGCATCGTCTCTCTCCTGGTCTTTGGCCTCCGGCGGCGCCGGGTGCGCGGTCCGATGCGGGGCATTCCCAAAAACGTGCCAGCGCGCGGGCGCGTGGTGTGGTGCCGGCGCGCGGGGCGAGCGCGGGGAGGGGGCGACTCGCGCGGGAGTCGCTTCGGAGAGGCGGGTGTATCCTCGGGGAGACACGTCTGGTGCTCGAGCGCCTGGGTCCCGCGCGTCCGTGCGAGACGTCGAGGTCAGCTCGAGAAGGTGTACCAGGCGTACTCTGTGTCCTCGAACTTCTTGTGATTCCAATCGACGGAGTTGCCCTTGGTGCTGACCTCGCGCGCGAAGGACTCGGCGAGCTCGGCCTTGGCCTTGGCGTCGAGGGGGTAGCCCTCGAGCTCCTTCGCCTGGATGTTCGCCGCGTGCTTGGCGAGCGCGCCAGAGTCGTCGAAGTCAGCGCCCCAGGCGGAGTCGATGAAGAAGTCGACGGTGCTCTGCTCGGAGCCACGGGTCAGTACGACCTTGCCGAACATCTCGCAGACGTCCTCATCGTGGAGGCGGAGCTCCGTGATGAGCGCGCGCGCGCTGGTGTACGTCGACCTGCCCGAGGTCGCGCCGGCGCTGGCCGGCTTGGCCGCGCCGCCCCCTGCCGGCTTCGTCGCGGTGGCTGATTTGCCACCCTTGCCGCCCTTGGGGGTCTCTTCGCTCTTCGTAGCCGCAGGGGACGCCGCGGACTCGATCATGTCGAGAAACGCAATCTCATCCTTGATCTCGGCGGCGGTGGCGGCATCGAGCGTGCCAGTCAGCGGGATCAGCTTCCAACTCTGGAAGGTGCGCAGCGCCCGGTCGAGGGACTTGCCGAATCTTCCGTCGAGCGGCCCCGGATCGAGATCGACCTTCCACTCCGTGCAGACCTCGGCTTCCTTCGAGGCTCGCTTGAGGAACTGCTGAAGCGCCAGCACCTCCGGGCCCTGCGCGCCCAGACCGAGGGGAGCGCCTTTGCCGGCGCCGCCGCTGCCCGGACCGACACCCTGTGGTGGAGCGAGCGCGGCCTCGCCCTCGGCGAAGGTCATGCCCTTGAGCTTGTTGGTGTCTCGCTTGCCGGGAGCGGCCGCGGCGCCCGGGCTGCCCGCCGCCACGTTCGTGCTCGAGCTCTTGAGCTGGCTCTGCTGCATGGTCCGCTTCCTCTCGAGGAGGTTTGCTGTGAGTCGTGGCGCGAGCGCTTCGCATTCCACGCCCGCGAGGGCCCGAAATGCCCGCCGGTCGCGTGGATCCTGGATAGGAGGTGAGGCGCGTGCCCGCCACGGTGAGAGCCTTCGAGTTGCGTCCGGACGGGCTCAAAGGTTCTCGAAGGTCGGAGTCGTGAGGCCGGCGACGGTTGCTGAGGTCCGTCCAAAGGTTCGGAGCGCCGTCGCCGTTGCCTCGACGAGCTCGCCGGGGACACCCCGGCGACCCTGTCTCTGGGAATGCAGTCGTCGTTGGAGCCTGCGGCTGTGACTCAGTTCGACCAGGTGATGTCTTCCGGGTCGACCGAATCCAGGCATTCGAGCGTACTGAGTCCCTGCGCCACGCCGCCCTCGTAGCAGGTGCATGATGCGTCGCTGACCGAGCAGGTCGCGGTCACATAGTTCGCGAAGCTGTCGACGAACCCGAAGGTGAGGCCGATTGACTCGGCCGCGCGGTCGTCGGTTCGCGTCACTTGGATGGCGAACTCATTGCTCCCGCTGTTCGCGAACGTCGCCCCCTTCGCGAAGCTCACCTGGTTGTCTGCGTTCGAGAAGTCGAGCGATACCGGGTCGGCCAGGGACGTCCAGTCCGAGACCTTGTCGTTTCGGTAGAAGGCCTGGATTGAGTAGGTGCCGACGAGACCCTGGAGGTCATTGCCGCCCGAGCCGCGCCAGGCGAGGTCCTGGCGAGGCTTTCCATCTGGGAAGTACGTGTTGAAGTAGAAGACCTGCTTCTCGTTCTTGATGGACGAACCGCACTGACCACCGATCGCCGCGCCCATCTCTACGAAGTTCAAGCGCACCTTCTTGAACCTGACGAGCTCGCCGGAGGCGTTCGCGAAGGCTTCGATGCGCCCGGCGTAGAGCGCATCGGTGAGCGTCGCGGCCCCATCGAAGAAGTAGTCGGTGATGTCCCTGAGCTGCCTGGGTGAGGCCTGGCCCGGCGTGAAGAACGAGCAGAGCTGCGGGAACGCCTCGGCATTGAGGATGTCCTTGGTCGCGCCGTACTTCACGGGGGCGTAGCCCGAGCCCATCGGGCCCTGGAAGCACGTCGGCGCGCCGTCGTTGTCGGTGAGCTCGGCCTCGAAGGCGACGTAGCCATAGGTCTGGCCCGGGCCTGGCAGGGTGCCGTTGACGAACCTGGGTGGCGAGGTGTCGGTCGACGAGCTCGCGGTGATCGCGGTCGTGACGGTGCAGTTCTTCAGATCCTGGTCACGCAGGTCGTCGATGTTGATCGCCGCGTTCCACCAGCCCTTGTTGCAGGAGCCGTTGGCGCCATCGCACTGGAGGTCTTCCTTGCCCCAGTAGAGGGCGTAGCAGAGGGTCTTGCTGCCGGCGTCTGCGCCGCCGGTGAAGTCGGAGACCTGCGTGATGGTACGCATCTGGTTGTTGCCGATGTCGTAGTTGGCGAAGGTCAGCGTCCCGAGGTCGGCGTTGCCCGCGGTGCCGGTCATGGCCGCCTCGGCCGCCCAGATGACACTCCCATTGCCTGCGAGATCGACGGTGCTCTGGAAGACGTAGCGCGCGATGTACTGTCGGTTGCTGGTCGTGTCGGTGAACGTCACGCCGACGAGATCCACGTTGCCGACGCTGTCACCTTGGATCCGGAGTCCACCCCAGGCGGTCGCCGCTGCGCCTGCCGCGGTCGCGCACGTCTGGTTGCCCTGCTCGCCCGCGGTCGACCCGGTCTGCCCGCCGGTCGGGTCGAGGTCGAAGGTGACGCCCCCAGCGCAGCTCACCTGGAGCGGCGCCATCCACATCTCCGTGTCGGCGTCGTCGGTGCCGGCGCTGCAGGCCGAGGCGATGACGGCGGTCTCGACGCGGCCCTCGTCCGCCTCGTCGCCGAAGAGGAGCGTGATCGGGCCTTCGTCGGTGCAGGTGTCGATCTTCATCGAGCAGAATATGTCCTCGAAGTTCACGGCGATGTCGAAGAAGCCCTGATCCGCGTCACGCATCACGGTGAGGTTGAAGGTGACCCGCGTGTCCTCGTTCTCGTCGCACTCGATCTTCAGCACCAGGGCCTTGTTGTAGGGTGCGGGGTTGACGAAGTCGGGGTCGAGATCGTTCGAGCCGGGGCTCGCCGTGAAGGCCGAGTTCTGATCGTCGAGCAGGTTGTCGTCGCCGTCCTTGAAGGCGCCCGAGGTCACGTCGTAGCTGCCCTTGGTGTCGCCGACGTCGACCCGGTTGAGCGCCAGCGCGACCCAGTTGTCGTCGACCGAGGCGTCGCACGGGCCGACGTAGCTGATGTCACCGCCCGGCCCGTTACCGAACTGGTTCGAGCTGAGGTTCGGCTGCTGCCACACCAGGATCCCGGAGTTGGCCGCCTGGACGCCGCCGTTGACGTCGAAGATCTGAGTGTAGTCGGAGGGGTTGGCGTTGAACACGGCGACCGCATAGCTGACGCCGAGCGTGCCGGGCAGCGACAAGGGCGCGACGTTGATCTCGACCGCGGACCCGGTGGGCGAGAGATCATCCTCGGCGCAGGCGCCGACCCAGGGGACGAGACACAGCGCCAGCAGGCGCAAACGATGGTGCTTCATGACATCTCCTCGACAGCGTGCCGGACGCCCCGACCGCCACCGGCACGAACCCCCTCAGCTCCGCAACAGAGTGCGGGGGCGTGATGCCGATCCGAGACGGGTGGGCGGCGGTGACTCCGCTGCCCCTGGTCGGAGCTAGCGCCTGGCCCGACCGCATGAGCAACCTAGTGCCGTGGCGCCAACGCTTTGATCCGCTTGTGGCTTGCGGTCGATCGGACGTTCTGATCTACCGTTGTCATGGCGCGAGAACGATTTACCGGACTGGATCTGAGTGAGGAGGACTGGAGCT
>WYBB01000140.1 GCA_011526585.1 Deltaproteobacteria bacterium | reverse complement strand
TGTTCTGCTGGAACTTCGCGGCGGTCACGGCGTTCTTCGTCGGCCGCGCGGTGCGCGATGCGCTCTTCCTGGCGCACGAGTCGCCGGCGCAGCTGCCGTACATGTACATCGCCTCGCCGATCGCCGTGACGCTGGTCGGGCTGGCCTACGGCAGGATCGCGCCGCGCTTTCCGCGCGAGCGCGTGGTCGTCGCGACACCGCTCGTCTTCGCGGCGCTGGTCGTCGCGGCGCGCCTCGTGCTCGGTCCGAGCTGGCTCTACTACGCGCTCTACGTAGGGGTCGAGTGCCTCGGCGCGCTCGCGATGATGCAGTTCTGGCTCACGGCGGGCGAGCGCTTCTCGCCACGCGACGCCAAGCGCTGGTTCGGCGTCATCGCCGCGGGCGGCACGGCGGCGAACATCGTCATCGGCTTCGTGCTGCGCGCCGCGGTGGGCCACACCGGAGCCGAGGACCTGCTGTGGCTCGTCGTGGGCGCGCTCGTCGCGGTGGCGGGGCTGGCCTGGTCCGTCGGGCGGCGCCCACATCCGCGCGAGGCGGGGCGGTCGGCGCCGAAGTCGGGCGCGAAGGCGTCGACGCCGCGCGCGCATGGCAAGGACGAGCCGGTCGCGGGCACGAGCCACCTGCGCCTGTTGGCGCCGCTCATCGCCTGCACGATGCTGGCGGTGACGCTGCTCGACTTTCAGTTCAAGGCGATCACGACCGAGCACTACGACGCCGATCGCGTCGCGATGGTCGAGTTCTTCGGCACGCTCTCGATCGTGACCGGCACGGCCTCGCTCATCGTGCAGCTCGCGCTCACCGGCAAGATCCTCGGTCGCTTCGGGGTGGCGGGGGCGCTCCTGCTCCTGCCCTCGACCATGGCGCTCGGCGCGGCGGCGCTGCTCGTCGTGCCGTCGCTGATCGCGGCGACGGTGTCGAAGTTCGGTGACCAGACCCTGCGCTACACGGTGCACGACGCGGGCATGCAGATCGTCTACATGCCGGTGCCGCGCGCGGTGCGCGCGAAGAAGAAGGCCTTCCTCGACACGGTGGTACGACCGGCGAGCGAGGCGACGGTCGGCGCGTTCCTGCTCGGCTATCGCGCGCTCTCGGGCGCGCTGTGGCCGCTGGCGATCGCGGCGCTCGTGGTGAGCCTGGTGTGGATCGCGCTGGTCGTGCGGCTGCGCGGCGCGTATGCGGGCGCCGTGGCCGAGACGCTGCGGCGGCGGCGGGTCATGCCGGTCGAGCTCGACGAGGAGCACGCGACGCGCGAGGCGGCGAGCGCGGTGCGGGGCGTCCTGCGCGCGGGCGAGCGGGCGGAGATCGTGCGTGCCCTCGAGCTGGCGAAGGCGTCGCGGCTCGTCGCGGCCGGCGCGCTCGCGAGCGCCGAGATCGCGCCGTTCGTGACGCATGACGACGCCGGCGTACGCGCGGCGGCGCTGGTGGCGCTGGGGCCCGCCGCGGGTGAGGCGAGCGCGCGCGCGCTGGCCGACCCGGTGCTCGAGGTGCGTGCGGCGGCGGCGGTGGCGCTCCATCAGATCGGCGACGCCGCCCAGCGTGCCATGGCGATCGAGCACGTCACGAGCTCCGTCACGAGCGACGAGCCCAGCGTGCGGCGGGCGGGCCTCGCGGCGGTCGCCGAGCTCGGAGATCCGGCATGGACCGAGCCGGTCGTGGCGCTTCTCGGTGCGCGGCGGTGGCGCCGGCCGACGCTCGAGGCGCTGGCGGCGATCGGCGCGCCGGCCGAGCGCGCGGTGCTTGCCGCCCTGGATGGCGACGACGCGGCAGCGCGCAGCGGGGCCCTGCACGCGCTCGCAGTGATCGGCTCGCCGAGCGCCGTCGCTCGACTCGTCGCGTGTGCCACCACCGAGCGCACGCCTCTCGATGACGAGATCCTGCGCGACGCGGCCTGCGCGGCGCTCTGGGCGGCGGCGCGACGCGGCGCGCAGCTCGAGACCTCGCAGGTCCGGGAGGTGGTCGCCGCGGCCCGGCGCGAGCTCGAGGTGGTGTTCACCGCGATGGCGGCGGCGGACGGACTCGGGCGACGCGAGTCGACGCTCGTGCCCGACGGCACGCGGCGCGCGGTGCCCTTCTTGCTGGACTCGGCCGAGGGCGCGGCCGCGCTGATCTCTCGCGCGCTGCGCGAGCGCTCCGAGCGCGCGACGGCCCGGGCGCTCGATCTGATCGGGGCGGCCGATCCGACGCTCTCGCTGGATGTCGCGCGCGACAACCTGCGCGAGCCTGAGCCGACGCGGCGCGCGAACGCGGTCGAGCTCCTCGAGGCGCAGCGTTGGTCGTCGCCGGTCGCGCCGCTGCGTGCGTTGGTGCTCGCGGCGATCGACGAGTCGCCGCGCGATCGCAAGCTGGCGATCGCCGAGCGCGGGCTCGAGCTGCCGCGCCATACGCGCGATGGTTGGCTCCTGAGCTTGCTGGCGGACGCCGATCCGTGGATCGTCTGCTGCGCTGCCTACCTCGCCGGCGCGAGCGGTGTGGTGGCGGCGCGTGAGCGGCTCGATGCGCTCACCCGGGACGAGCGCGCGCTCGTCGCCGAGACCGCGCGCACCGCGCTCGCGCGGCTGGACCCGACGTCATCAGCGGAGGCCCGCATGCTCACGACCGCCGACAAGGTGTTGTTCCTGAAGGGGCTCGAGCTCTTCGCGCAGGTGCCCGGCGCGGACCTGGCCGAGGTCGTCGCGGCCACCGAGGAGGTCGAGCTCGACGACGACGAGCGCCTCTTCGGCGAAGGAGAGCCGGGCGACGCGCTCTATCTGATCGTCGATGGCCGGGTGGCGGTCCTGCGCGGGAGCACGACGCTGGCCGAGCTCGGGGTGCGCGAGGTGCTCGGCGAGATGGCGCTGCTCGACCCGGCCCCCCGCAGCGCCACGGCCATCGCGCGCGGCGCGGTCCGGCTCCTGCGGCTCGGTCGCGATGACTTCGTCAACCTGCTCTCGGAGCGCCCCGAGGTCGCGGCCGGCGTGATCCGCGTGCTGACGCGTCGCCTGCGCGCAGCCGGCGACAAGGCCGCCGAGGGCGCGCCGGGCCGTTGACCGTGGCGAAGACCACCGTGCCCGGCGTCGCCGCGGGATCGGACGACACCCTCGCCGACACCGGGCAAGACCGCACGCTCGCCGATGAGCTGCGCGAAGCGAGCGTCGAGCGCTTCGCACCGGTTCGCGCCGAGCACTACGAGATCCTCGGCGAGCTCGCGCGCGGCGGTCTCGGTCGCATCTTTCGTGCGCGCGATGCACGCACCGGGCGCATCGTGGCGATCAAGGAGGTCCTGCGCCCCGACGCGTCGATCGTCTTGCGCTTCGCCCGCGAGGCGTTGGTCACCGCGAACCTCCAGCACCCGTCGATCGTGCCGGTCTACGAGGTCGGGCGCTGGCCGGAGGGCGAGCCCTTCTACGCGATGAAGCTCGTGCGCGGGCGCACCCTCGAGGCGTGCATCGCCGAGGCCCGCACGGTCGAAGAGCGCCTCGGTCTGGTGCCGCACGTCATCGACGTCGCCGACGCGCTCGCCTATGCGCACAGCGAGCACGTCATCCACCGCGACCTCAAGCCGTCGAACGTGCTCGTCGGCGCGTACGGCGAGACCGTCGTCATCGACTGGGGGCTCGCCAAGGACCTCGCGACGGGCCACGAGCTCGGACCGGCCCCCGGCGCTCGGCCTGCCGACGCACACGACGGCCAGCCCCCGGATGGCGCGGCGATCTCCGAGGACGGCCGTACCGTCGCCGGCGTCGTGCTCGGCACGCCCGCGTACATGCCACCCGAGCAGGCCTCGGGCGAGCCGCTCGACGAGCGCGCCGACGTCTACGCGATCGGCGCCATCCTCTACCACGTGCTCGCGGGGCGTTGGCCCTACGCGGGGCGGCCGGACGTCCTGCACGCGGTGGTGGCCGGCGCGCCGACGCCGCTCGCCGAGCTCGCGCCCGAGGCCCCGCCCGAGCTCGTCGCCATCGCGACCAAGGCGATGGCGCGCGCGCCCGCCGACCGCTACGCCAGCGCGGAGAGCCTCGCCGCCGATCTGCGCCGCTTCGTCTCCGGCCAGCTCGTCGGCGCGCACCGCTACAGCGCCTGGCAGCTCGTGCGCCGCTGGATCGCGCGCCACCGCGCCGTGGTGATCACCGTCGCCGTCGCGTTGATCGCGCTCGCGGTCGCGGCGGTCATCAGCGTGCGCGAGATCGCCGCCGAGCGCGACGAGGCCCGCGCGCAGCGTGGCATCGCCGAGCGTGAGCGCGCCGAGGCGCAACACCAGCGCACCCTGGCCGAGCAGCACCACGCAACGAGCCTGGTCGAGCTCGGGCGCCAGGCCTTGGTCGAGCCCAACCTCGATCTGGCGCTGTCCTACCTCGTACAGGCGGCCGAGCTCGCGCCTCGAGAACCGGCGGTGCGCGCCACCCTCTCCCTGCTCATCGGCCGCGCACGCGCCGCCTTCCGCGGGCTCGTCGCCGTCGCGCCCGGTCACCTGCGCGAGACGACGAGCGCGGCGCTTACCGACGACGGCCTCCTCGTCAGCGCCGGCCAGGAGGGGAGCGTGCGCGCATGGGACCTCTCCGCGCGCGCGCTGCGCTGGCAGATCGAGGCACCCGACGGTGAGCGCCGGGTCGCGCTCTCGCCCGACGGACGCTGGCTCGTCGGCGCCGCGGGCGATGATCAGATCGTCGTGCGCGCGGCCCACGACGGCCGCGAGCATCGCCGTTGGCGCTTGCCCGTGCCGGCGGATGAACAGGGCGCCGAGCACCTGCGAGGCGAGCAGATCGGCCAGCTCGTCTGGTCCGATGACAGCACCCACTTCGCCCTCGGCACCTCGGCCGGGCGGGTCGTGATCGGCACGCTGCAGGGCGAGCTCGTGCTCGGCGCGGCGCACGCCGGTTCGGTCGGCACCCTCGCGTTCGGCCCATCGGGCGCGCTCGCCTCGATCGCCAGCGACGGCGTGACCCTGGTCCACGACCTCGCGGGCGCCGCCCCCATCCGCCTCTTCGACGGCGTCGAGCCCGCACCCTTGCAAGACCTCGTCTGGCTCGACGCCGAGCGCCTGGTCAGCGGCGGCGACGACGGCATCGCGCGCCGCTGGAACGTGCGCGAGGCGCGCGTCGAGCGCCGCTACGCCCAGCCGGATCCAATCCTCGGGATTACGCCCGACCCGCAAGGCCAATGGCTCGCGACCTTCGGATCCGGCACGACCGTCACGTTGTGGCACATGGACCCGCCCCCGGAGGCGGACGCCGTGCACGCCCGCCTCGCGGGGCATCGCATCGGGATCTGGCGAGTCGTCCCCGTCGGCGACGCGCTCCTCACGGTCGACGAGAGCAACCGCGCGTTCGTTTGGGATCCGCGGACCGGCGAGCTCCTCCAGGAGCTGCCCGGCGATCCGGCGGGCAAGGACATCGCGGTCTTCGGCGACCGCTTCGTCGTCTACGGACGCGGCCGCTCCTTCGTGTGGAGGCTCGCCCCCGAGGCGGTCCTGCGACGCATCATGGGGCACAGCGCGCGCATCCGCGACCTCGTCTTCAGCCCCGACGGGATGGTCCTCTGGACCGCATCGAGCGACGGCACCGCGCGCGGCACCCCGCTCTTCGACCCGCGCGCCCCGCTGGTCATCGGCACTCCGAGCCTGGTCGCTCCACCCATCGTGACCCTGACGGATCCGAACGCCTTTTCCGCCACGCCGCTCGGCCTCCTCTCGGTGCGGCTCTCGCCCGACGGCCGGCGCGTCGCCGTCGGCTCCGAGCAGGGCTGGATCGCGGTGGCCGACGCGCTCACCGGGCAGGAGCTCACGCGCTTCGTCGGACATGAGCGGCGCGCTCGCCGCGTGATCTTCGCGCCCGACGGCGCGACCGCCTACTCGGTCGGCGACACCACGCTTCGCCGCTGGGAGCTCGCCACCGGCCGCGAGCTCGCGCGGGTCGAGCTCGGCGCGGCCGGCTGGGACGTCGCGCGCGTGGGCGACGCGCTGGCGACGCTGACGGCGGAGGCGGGCTTCGCCTTGTGGGACGCCGCGACGCTCGCGCCGCGCCCCTCGCCGCTGGAGGTCGATCACATGCGCGATCTCGTCGTCAGCGGTGACCACCTCATCGCCGCGACGCGCGGCTTCATCGGCGTCGTCGCGCCCTCGGGCGAGGTCGACCCGATCGCTCCGCACGAGCGTGTCTTCTGCGCCGATGCCGCGCCGGGTCCCGACGGGCCGCAGCTCGTCGTCGTCGGCGACTCGATCGGGCAGGTCGCCGTCTACGATGGCGCGCTCGCTCTTCTTCATATCTGGCGCGCCGATCCCGAGCGCGCCGACGTGATCACCGCCGTGCGCCTCCGCCCCACGGGCGAGGTGCTGGCGAGCAGCAGCGGCCGCCGCGTGCGGATCTGGACGCTCAGCGGCGGGCTCATCGCCGAGAGCCCCGAGCTGCCCGCGCTGATCCTGCATCTGGCATGGTCACCGGACGGTTCGCGCCTCGCCATCGCCGGCGGGAGCGGCCAGAGCTGGCTCTGGGATCTCAGCCCGGACGCCGGTGACGGCCTCGCCGCCTTCGTGCGCTGCGTCTCGCACTGGACCCTGGCCGCACCGGGTGCGGCCGCGCCCTTCGATCCGGACGACTGCGCCGTGCTCACACCCTGAGCACGGCGCCACTCTCTCGTCAGCCCTGGAGCAGCGCCGTGAGCATGTCCGCGCGCTTGTCGACGGCCAGGGGGCCGTAGCCGTCGCCGGACCCGGGGCCGTCCTCCGGACCGTAGCCGCCGCCGGCGCCGGGGCCCGCCAGCGGTCCGTAGCCGCCACCGGACCCGGGGCCGTCCTCCGGACCGTAGCCGCCGCCGGCGCCGGGGCCCGCCACCGGTCCGTAGCCGCCGCCCACGCCCGGCCCGTCCGCCACCCAGTCGTCGCCGCCGCAGGCCGCGCCGAGGAGCGCCACCGCGGCGCCCGCCACCACCACCGAACGCAGGAGCCCGCTCACCTTCGAGAGTCCACTGATCCGCTTCATCGTCGTCTTCTCCTCAGCGCCGCGTCGTGCGGCCTACACACCTGAGGAGTCGCCCGTCACTGGATCTGACACGCTCTCGTTCTTCTTTTTCGACTCGCCGGCCCGACGCGCCCTGGCCGTGCTCACTCGAGCTCGGCCTCGCTGGCAAAGAACTCGTTCAGTTCCGGGTCGTTGTAGCTCTCGTAGTCGATCGTCCACGGCTCGATCTCGACCTCGCCCTCGCGGTAGCGGATCGTCAGCGCCTTCGGCGTCACCGAGCGGTAGCTCGAGCGCGGCGGCAGGTCCTCGTTGTTGGCGCCGCCTGCGCTGAAGAGCGTGAGCACACGCAGGTCGGGCTCGTCGATGATCGCCTCGAAGCCCGAGTCGACCTTTTCGTGGCCGCGCACGAGCGTCGTGACCCCGATCCGGTGCATGAAGGCGCGCGCCTGGTCGCGCCCGAAGGCGAAGCGGTTCGACGAGGCCTGCAGCTCGTCCGGCACGAAGTCCACGCTCGACGGGTCGCTCCACATCATCTGGAAGCGCAGGACCGAGTCGTTGAGGCTCGACAGGTCCCGGTAGCGCTCGCGCAGCTCGGCGTCACGCGGGATCCCCGCGTGCACGAAGAGGGTCTCGTCGAAGAGCAGCATGTTGGGCATCGTCTCGAAGAGCTGGCGATAGGCCTGGAAGACCTCGAGCGGCGCGTACGGTCGCAGGCGATCGATCGCCTCGGCCGGCCGCACGCCGCCATACACCTGTCCCTCGTGCTCGATGTAGTACTCGTGGTTGCCGCGCAGCGCGATGACGTGGTCGGGCAGGATCGCCGCGAGCCCGAGCACCCCGCGCAGCACGCCGTTGTAGCTGTAGAGGCCGCGATCGATGTAGTCGCCGAGCAGCACCAGCAGCGGCTCGGGGTTGTCGTCCGGGTTCTCCCTGAAGCGCTCGACCTTGCCGAGGAAGTCGGACTGCATCACCGCGCCCTTGAGGCAGCTGTAGCAGCCGTGCAGGTCGCCGAGCACGGTCAGATCGTAGCCGGCCGGGTGCGTCGGCGGGATCACGTGCACGTGGCCGTCGAGGAACGCCGGCCGGCCCGCCAGCTCCTGCACGCGATGATAGCCGGCGAGCGCGCCGCCATGACCGTCGCGCTTTTCTTCGAGTCGCCGCGTGAACCGCTCGATGAGCCCGAGGTCGGCGGCGAGCAGGCGGTCCAGCGCGTCGGGGTCGCCGGGGTAGTGCCGCTCGAGGCGAGTCAGCGACGGGTGGTTGCGCCAGGTGCGCTCCGGCTCGGCCGCGGGGTGGATCACCACGCGGCTGCGCGCGCCACTGTCGCCCTCGCCCTCCTGCTGCGGCTCGGCGTGCTGGCTCGCCTTCTCGAGGATCTCGACCAGCTCGGCGCGGAACCGGACCTCCTCGGGATCGGCGACGCCGTCGGCGGCGAGCAGGTGATCGGCGGCCTGCAGCAGGATCTCGCGCGTCTCGGGCGCGAAGCTCTCGAAGATCTCGAAGCAGCGCAGCTTGATGCGCGAGCGCACGAAGCTCTGGGCCTGCTCGCCCTCGGCGGTCGGCTCGTCCCACATCTCCTTGAGCTCGTTGTCGATGCGCTCGAAGACGTGCGTCAGGCGCGCCGCCCAGGAGTCGCGCTTGATGCGCTGGCGCAGGCTGTCGGTGTCGGTCACCTGGGCTTCGGCCAGGCGCTGGATGAAGCCCTGGATGAAGCTGCGCTCGCGCCGATCGAAGCTGCCGTCGATGTACGCGAACGCGGTCAGGTAGAACAGCACGCCCTCCATCTCGCGGGCGGCCTCCTGCGGCTCACGGCTGAAGGCGAACATGCTCTGTCCTCGGCGCTGCGTTTTGCATGGATGACGACTCCTCGGGCCACGGTCCCCCCGCGGGACCTCGCCGGCGTCTCCGCATGATAGCACGCAGCCGGCCCAGCGCGCGAGTCGCACCGCTCACCGCCGGGACCGGAACGGTCCGTTTCCCGCGCGGACCGTGCGGGAGAACGCGGCCCTCGTACCCACCGTGATCTAGCCGGCCGTGAACGTCGTGTCGTGAACGCAATCGCACGTCGCAATCGATCCGTGGCAATCCGCCACGGGTCCCGATAGCGCCTTGCGAGGCGCGATCATCTCACATCATCGAGCTCGACCCAGAACACGCCGCGGAAGTCGCCCTCGGCGTAGCCCACCGCCTGGTCGAGCGGGTAGCGCTCCTTGATGCGCCCGGCGATCGGCTCGCCGATGGCGGCGCCATGACAGGTCGTGCACAGCGCCTCGACGCGGATCGGCTCGAGGTAGCCGGCGCGCCCGTCGCCGAGGTCGACGACCCTGGGCGCGTCGATCCCGTCGAGGAAGGGCTCGACCCACGGCATCGCCTGGTTGCCGGGGTTGCGCAGCTTCTTCGACGCGCGCCCGACCTTGACGCCGTCGTGCGAGGCGCGCCGCGCGATCTCCGGGGCCTTGACCGCGCACGCGTCGATCGCCGCGTCGGGCCCCTCCTTCAGCGCGCCGATCAGCGTCTGC
This sequence comes from Deltaproteobacteria bacterium, assembly GCA_011526585.1. Lineage (GTDB taxonomy): Bacteria > Myxococcota_A > UBA9042 > PHBI01 > PHBI01 > WYBB01. The sequence goes on along the minus strand of WYBB01000140.1, from coordinate 5,721 downwards.
TTGAGCTCGGTCTTGAAGGGCATGAGCGCCGCCGCCCCGCGCCGCGCTACCTCCGCCTCGTCGAAACCACCGCAGGCGCCGAGCGCCAGCACGACCCCGAACACCAACGTTGCACGCATGAGTCACCTCCTCGCGCTCGGTCGCTCACGACGATGGGCCGGACGCCCGCGCGAGCTCGCCATCCTGTGCCGCCCCCGCGCCGCGCGCCTTGCGCTCCGTCAAGAGATACAGCGCCGGCACGAAGAGCAGCGTGATGATCGTCGAGGCGAAGAGCCCACCGAGCACCACGCGCGCCAGCGGCGCCTGCACCTCGCTGCCCTCGCCGCCGGCCAGCGCGACCGGCAACATGCCGAGGATCGTCGTCAGGGTCGTCATCAGGATCGGGCGCAGACGCACGCGCCCCGCCTCGACGATCGCCGCCAGCGGCTCCATGCCCTGCTCGCGGCGCAGGAGGTTCGTCTTGTCGACGAGCACGATGGCGTTGTTGACCGCGATGCCGACGAGCACGATGCAGCCGAGGAACGAGTTGAGGTTGAAGGTCGTGCCGGTCGCGAGCAGCGTCAGCACGACCCCGATCGCGCCGAACGGGACCGCCAGCATCACCAGCAGCGGGAAGCGCACCGACTCGAACTGCACCGCCATCACGGCGAAGACCAGCATCACCGCCAGCAGCGCGCCGATCCCCAGGCCGGCGAAGACCTCGCGCTGCTCGCGCCCCTCGCCGCTCAAGACGATCGAGAAGCTCGACGGGTGCTCGATGGTCGCGATCGCCGCGCCCAGATCCGCGGTCACCTCGGCGATCGGCCGATCACCGAGGCCGCCCTGCACCTGCAGCACGCGCTCCTGCCCCTCGCGATCGATCGAGCCCGGCCCCTCGCGCAGGCCAAGCTCGGCGATGCTCGCCAGCGGGACCAGACCGCGCGGCGTGATGATCGGCAGTGCGCCGAGCTGGCTCACGCGCGCGCGATCCTCCTTGCGCAGGACCACCCGCACCTCGTGCTCCTCTCCCGCTTCACGATAGCGCGTCGCCACCCGCCCGAGCACGTAGGTCTCGAGCGTGCGCTGCACCTCGGGGCGCTGAACGCCGAGATCGGCCGCCTGCGCCGTGCGCACGACCACCGTGCGCTCCTCCAGTCCCTCCTCGCGCCCGATGCGCGTGTCGGCGATCCCCGGGACCCGCTTCATCACCGCCTCGACCCGCTCGGCGAGCGCGCGCGCGGTGTCGAGGTCGTGCCCGCGGATGTCGACCGCGATGCGCTCACCGCCGCGTCCGCGCATCAGGCGCTGCAGGAAGTTGGTCGTGCGCTGGCGGATGCGGATGCGGGCGTCGGGGATGTCGGCGGTCGCCTTGCGCATCGCCGCCATGATCTCGGTCGCGCTGCGCGAGCGCTGGGAGACCGGGGTCAGCATCATCTCGACCTCGCCCTCGTGACCGCCGCCGGAGCTGTACGGGTTGTCCGGCCCCGCCGAGCTCACCATGTTGACGACCTCGTCCTCGCGCAGCGCCTCCTTCAGGCGCCGCTCGAGATCCTTGACCACCGCGCGCGTGCGCTCGACCGGCGTGCCGACCGGCAGCTCGAAGTCGAGATCGACCAGGCCCTCGTCGGTCTCGGGCATGAGCTCGACGTCGACCTCCTCGGCGAGCCGCAGCGCGCCCGCGAAGAGCACGACCGCCAGCGCCGCCGCGAACCAGCGCGCGCGCGTGACGACGAGCAGCGTGCGCCGGTAGAGCGTCTCGAGCCACACCAACGCGCGCTCGAAGAAGGCGGCCACGCGCTCGGCCCAGGCGGGTCGTGGCCGGCGGCGCGTCAGCAGGATCGCGGCCAGCGCCGGCACCAGCGTCACCGCCACGAGCAGCGAGCAGCCGAGCGAGAAGACGACGACCAGCGCCAGCTCGCTGAAGAAGACGCCGGCGAAGCCCGAAAGGAAGATCACCGGCGCGAAGACGACGACCGTCGTTAGCGTGCCCGCGGTGATCGCGGGCAGGATCTCCCGCGTGCCGGCGATCGCCGCCGCGCGCGGCGCGAGCCCCTCCTCTTCGTGCTTGCGATAGATGATCTCCAGCACCGAGATGGCGTTGTCGACCAGCATGCCGATCCCCAGCGCCAGCCCACCGAACGAGATCAGGTTGAGCGAGAGCCCCGAGAAGAACATCAGCGCGAAGGTCGCCATCACCGAGAACGGGATCGCCAGCGTCACGACCAGCGTCGCGCGGATGTCGCGCAGGAAGAAGAGCAGGATCAGGATCGCCAGGCCCGAGCCGAGCAGGACGCCGTCACGCACGTTGCCGATCGAGCTCTCGATGAACTTGGCGCTCTCGGTGATGACCGAGACCTTGTACTGGCCCGCGGCCTCCTCGTTGATGCGCGCGATCTCGGCCTCGAGCTCGGCCACGGTCTCGACGGTGTTGGCGCCGCTCTGCTTGGTCACGCGCATCACGACGCCGGGCACGCCGTCGACGAATTGCTCGCTCTCGATCTCCTGGAAGGTGTCGCGCACCGTCGCCACGTCGCGCACGTAGACCGGCCGCCCGTTCGGGTTGGGCAGCTCGTCCGGCCCCGCCGCGCGCCCGCTGCGCCGCGTCACCAACACGTCGCCGATCGCGCTCGGGCTCTGCCGCTCGCCCAGCGCCCGCACCAGCACCTCGCGGCCCGACTCGACCATGTCGCCGGCCGAGACGTTCTCGTTGTCGCGCGCGATGGCATTGACGACCTGGTCGGCGGTCACGCCGAGCGCCGCCATCTTCGCCTGCTCCAGCTCGACGCGGATCTCGCGCACGCGCCCGCCGCGCACCGTCACCTCGGCGATCCCGGGGATGCGCTCGAGCCGCCGCGAGAGCACCTCCTCGGCGAGGTAGCGCAGGCGCCGCGGGTCGGACGCGCCCGAGAGCGCGATGGTCGCGATCGGCACCGCCGAGATGTCGAACTTGAGCACGTTCGGCTTGCTCGCGTCGGGCGGCAGCGCGTCGCCGAGCTCGTCGATGAGCGCGCGCACGTCGCTCACGGCGGCGTCGAGGTTCTGGCCCCAGTCGAACTGCAGCGAGATGCGGGAAGTGCCCTCGCCCGAGACGCCCTCGATGCGCGTGACGCCGTCGACGGTCGAGACCGCGCGCTCGATGCGGCGCGTCACGAGGTTCTCCATCTCCTCGGGGCCGACGCCGGGGTAGCGGGTGATGATCGAGATCCGCGGGAAGTCGACCTCGGGCAAGAGGTCGACCGGCAGCCGATCGAGCGCCACCGAGCCGACCACGACGATCGCGGCGGTGAAGACCGCGACGCCGATCGGCCGGCCGACCGACGAGGCGACCAGGCTCACAACCGGACCTCGGGCGCGCTCGCGTCGCCGCCGGGGCCGTCAGCCGGCGTCGAGACGCGGATCGCCGCCCCGTCGGCGAGGTCGTGGTGGCCCTGCACCAGCACCTCGGCGTCGGCCGCGACGTCACCGCGCACCGCCACGCGCCCGTCGGCGCGCCCGACGACCTCGACCGGCACCCAGCGCGCGACGCCGCCGTCGCGCCGGAAGACGCCGACCCGCGTGCCGCCCTCGGGGTCGATGCGCGTGAGCAGCGCGGCCTCGGGCACGACCGGCGTGCGCTCGATCTTGCGATGCACCACCGACGCCGACGCGTACATGCCCGGCAGCCAGCCCGCCGGCCGTCGATCGAAGATCGCCTCGACCATCACCACCCGCCGATCGCGCAGCACCTCACCGGCGATCCCGGTGACGCGGGCGGGGGCTCGCTCGTCGCCGAGCGCCGGCACGGAGACCTCGACCTCGGCGCCGAGCGCGACCTCGGGCACGTCCTGCTCGGGCACCTCGAAGCGCACGCGCAGGACGTCGCTCTGCACGAGGCGCACGAGCCGCGTGCCGGTCGACACGAAGCCGCCGGGATCGACCCAGCGCTCGACCACCTGGCCGGCGAACGGGGCGACGACCGCGCTCTCCGTCTCGCGCCGCCCGAGCAGCGCCACGCGCGCCTCGGCCTCGGCCAGCGCCGCCTGCGCGCGCTGCGCCTCCGCGGCGAGCGCCCGTGCGCGCGCGCGTGCGCTGTCCGCCTCCTGTTTGGCGACGAGCGCGGCTTCGCCGAGCGCGTCGAGGCGCCCCGCCTCGCGGTTGGCGTTGTCGAGCTCGGCCCTGACGCGCCGGATCTCGGCGCGCGCGGCGCTCACGGCGGCCTCGGCCTCCGAGCGCTGCTCGCCGAGGTCGACGATGGTGATCGCCGCCAGGCGGTCACCCGCGGCGACGCGATCGCCGAGCCGGACGTGCACGGCGTCGAGCCGTCCGGCGTAGAGCGCCGCGACGTCGGCGGCGTCGGCGTCGAGCTCACCCGGGTAGGCGGCGCGCTCGACGACCGGCTCGACGGCGACCTTGGCGATCGCCACCGCCCAGGCGCGCGGGCCCTTCGGTGCGGACACGGCCTCGGCCTCGTCGCCGAGCTCGACGAAGAACGACACGCCGATCGCGACCGCCACGAGCGCCAGGAGAGCCCACTTCATCGAAGTGAGCTACCGTCGCCGCGCGTCGGGTGTCAAGGACGAGCCTCGTCGCGCGACCGTCCGGAGCGCCTCACTGCAGCGCCCACCAGTCGCGATCCTCGACGTGGCCGCGCGCGGCGAGCTCGGCGGCGATGAGGGCGCGCGCCCCGCGGCTCGCGACCGCGACGAGGATGGCGCGCTCGTCGGGACCGCCCAGGCTCGTGGCGTCGACGACCGGCACGTCGCCGAGCACGCGCCGCCCGATCTTCTTCGGATCGATGTCGATGAAGGCGTCGACGACGACGCCCAGAGCGCGCAGGTGTTTGCCGTGCCAGCGCCCATACGGGCCGGCGCCCCAGATCCTGACGGGCCGCGCGCCGCCCGCTAGCGGCCCCGCGACGAGGTGGCGATGCACGAGCGCGCGCCGCGCCTCGTCCGCGTAACGTCTGTCGGTGCGCGTGGCGCGCCGCGGCCGATCGCGCCAGGTGACCAGCGGCCCGCGGTCGCTGTCGACGAAGCCGAACTCGTGGCCCGCGTGGAAGAGGCGGAGCCAGAGATCGTGGTCCTCGGCGAAGTCGCCGTGGCGGTAGCCTCCCACCGCGCGCACGACCGCGGCGCGCATCATCACCGCCGGGTGCGCGACCGGCGCGTCGATGAAGCGCGCACATCGAAGCGCCGCGGGGGTGCGCAGCTGGTTGAGCCAGGCGACGTGCCGCAGCATGCCGCCCTGCGGCGTGGCGTCGCCGATGACGTCGTAGGCGACCTCGCAGGTGACGAGCGCGTGCTCGCTCGTGGCGAGCGCGCGGGCCTGGCGCACGAGCCGCTCGGGGTGCATGCGGTCGTCGGCGTCCATGCGCGCGACCAGCGGCGCGCGGCACGCGGCGAGCCCGGCCTCGAGCGCCGCGACCAGCCCGCGGTGCGGCAGGTCGAGCACGACGAAGCGCGGATCGCCGGCGGTCTCGGCGAGTGCGATGGCGCGCGTGCCGTCGCTCGGGCCGTCGAGCGCCAGCACACACTCGAAGTCGATCCCGACCTGGGCCCGCACGTCGGCGAGGCAGGTGGGCAGGACCTCCGCCTCGTTCCACACCGGGATCAGGAGCGAGACGGCCGGGGGCACGGGCTCAGACTCATCTTCGACACCGCCCTCCGAGAACCGGCCTGATATCAGTCGGTTGCAAGGCGCACTCCGGCTCTAGGCACTACACGACGTGAGGGGGGTCCTCATGACGTGAGCTCGGTTGCGATG